>NZ_JAUBTI010000005.1:0-101189 GCF_036702415.1 Microcoleus sp. D3_18a_C4
TGGAACGAAACCCAACATCCAATTAATGAGTGTTGGGTTTCGTTCCACGGGCCCCAACCTACAGAATAAAAAAGGAAGAAGTAAGAGGTAACAATAGGAGAATATTTTTGCAATAGTTTCTTTGAAAATCCCAAATCTCAAATCCCACATCCCAAATCCTATGACTCATTACCAACAGATACTCAAGATTCAAACTACAGGGAAATCTCTGTCCAAAATCACTCCTAAGATAGAAGATGCGGTGGCGAATTCAGGTATTAAAACGGGACTTTGTAGCTTATTTTTGCGCCACACTTCTGCTAGTTTGGTGATTCAAGAAAATGCTGACCCGGATGTACTTAAGGATTTGGCTAACTTTTTAGCTAAACTGGTACCGGAGGACGATCGCTACATTCACGATGCCGAAGGCCCAGACGATATGCCGGCGCACATTCGCACTGCGCTGACTCATACTTCTGAACAAATCCCGATCGATCGCGGCAGGTTGCTGTTAGGAACTTGGCAGGGAATTTACCTGTGGGAACACCGCCAGCGGGGTCACATTCGCGAATTAGTTGTTCACGTCAGCGGCACTTGATCGGAATTTGTACCTCGCTGATTTTAGTTGCTTCCGGCGTCATCGGGGAATTGTAAAAAAAGCGGCGCGGCGGCCCGACTATTTCGTATTCGGGATGTTCTTGAAGCCAATCTTTGAGTGTCTGGAGGTTATTTTCGTAGCTTTCCCAAGTGTAGGCCCCGCGCACGCCGATGCTGACAACCGTCATCGGCGAAGTATCCGTGATTTCTACAGCGGAGTTAACGCTGCTGGGGGCGATATTTGGTGCGGGATAGAGGAACGAAACTTCTGCTTGGGGAACTGCATCGATTTGCCCGGAAGTTTCCGTGTAGCGCGCTTCTACTGGTGTTGTCATCGCAATTTGGTTGTTGCTGATGTGTTGAAATAAGGGATTGAAGGCGATGCCAGTTGCTTGTCGCAAATCGCCCGCGTGGGTGTAGGTGACAGCGCGGTACTGAGGATATTGCTTAACTTCTATCACCCCAATCTGTGCGGGTTCAGGGAATCCAGTAGGTAATACCATTTGAGATTTAAAAGTTGAGATTTTACATGGAAGAATGGGGAAAGACTGACTCTGCAAGGGTTTGGAACTTGCTGGCAGTTGCAGGGTTTTTGGCAACTGGTATAAATAGGCTGAGATTGTTTGCAGACAATCGTTCAGGTGGCACAATTAGTTTAGCAGTTATTTAAGGGGCTGCTAACTGTCGATCGCCTAGAATTAGTTGAGAGATTATTAATTAACCTCGTAATAATACGGACGGCACTGAGTAAGCACAGAAACATTAATCTAGTTGTGCTTGAAAAATTAGCGTTTTTCAGGTGTTTGCTATTTGTGTCGGAAAATATTCCGCTGTTGGGCCGATCGAGCTGTGCGTTCTCAGTTATTGGGACGCTTATCGCGTTCAGTAACGCCTATCAATTATACCGCTTTCAGGGAATGACGTATGAAAAAGATTCTAGTGATTGAGGACGAGCAACTAATTCGCGAGAATATTCTCAAACTCCTCAAAGCTGAAGGTTTCGACGTGACGGGTGCAGAAAATGGAGCGCAAGGTTTAAATGCGGCGGTGTCAAATCTTCCCGACGTGATTCTTTGCGATGTGATGATGCCGGAACTTGACGGGTACGGGGTGCTGGTGGCCTTGCGATCGAATCCTGTTACTGCTACACTTCCTTTTGTTTTTCTCACAGGTAAAGCCGATCGCTCTGAAATGCGGCAAGGTATGGAATTGGGAGCAGATGATTACCTGACTAAACCTTTTACTAAAGCTGAACTTGTGGGGGCGATATCGAGCCGCTTGAAAAAACAAGAAGCTGTCGCCGAACAGTACCATACTTTGCGATCGCAAAGCAGCGAATTTATCCAAGATGCCACCGACAAATTAGAGCGGATAAAAACAGGTTTGTGCGACGCACTGGAACGAGAAGAATTCCAAGTTTACTATCAGCCGCAGGTCAATGTCCACACTGGTAAAATTATCAGCGCCGAAGCTTTAGTGCGCTGGCTGCATCCAGAAAAAGGGCTGATTTCGCCCGCAGAATTTATTCCCCAGGCAGAAGCAACTGGCTTCATTGTACAGTTAGGGGAGTGGGTTTTGCAGACAGCTTGCCGGCAAATGCAAGTTTGGGAAAATGCTGGTTTTTCGGGGCGGCGGGTAGCGGTGAATCTGTCGCCACGGCAATTTCACCAACCGGATCTCAGCAGCAGAGTTGCTCAAATTTTAGCAGAGACTGGTTTGCAAGCGAGCAGTTTGGAATTAGAGCTGACCGAAAGTTTGATGGTAGAAGATGCCGAAAGTGCGATCGCTACTTTGCAACAATTGAAAAAATTGGGAGTTTCTATATCTATTGATGATTTCGGAACTGGGTATTCTTCTTTAAGCTATCTGACGCAATACCCCTTCGATACTTTAAAAATAGACCGCTGTTTTATCAGCAATATCACCGATGGTTGCACAAATGCAGCGATTGTGAAAGCTATTATTGAAATGGCGCACAGTCTCTGTCTTGAGGTAATTGCCGAAGGAGTTGAGACAGAAGCCGAAAAAGATTTTCTCTGGCGCTATAAGTGCGATATAATGCAAGGATATTTGTTCAGTCCTCCTTTGGCGGCAGCGGATTTTGAACAGTTGTTGATGGCAGGAAAATAGAAGATTGGTTAAATCAATATTGGCCATTGAATTAAGTGCGATCGGGGTGGAATATGGTTTTAGAATCCAGCAGTAACGTGGACTCACTCAAATCCAGCCATAAAAAAAATAAGGATTTTTACCTAGCTGTTCAACTAGCTCTCTTGATAGTATTTCTAGCTATTTTGTCCAAATTCTTTGTCATAGTCAACGCTGGAGAGCGGGGCGTGCTGATGCAGTTTGGTAAAGTGCAAGAACAGGTACTCGGAGAAGGAATTCACGTAATAGTCCCCACCGTTTATACTGTAAAAAAGTTGAGCGTCAGGGTACAAAAACAGGAAAGTTCCGCTGAAGCTTCCTCAAAAGATTTGCAAGATGTTTTCACGGATGTAGCGCTCAACTGGCACATTATCCCAGAAGAAGCAAATGCTATTTTTCAACAAATAGGTGACGAAAAAGAAGTCGTGGCTCGCATTATCGATCCGGCAGTTGAAGAAGTATTAAAAGCAGTTATGGCCAAATACACGGCTGAAGAAATTATTACTAAACGGGGAGAAGTAAAAGCCGCAGTTGATGATTATTTGACCTTGAGGCTGGTTACATATCACATTGCAGTAGACGATATTTCTTTAGTACACGTTCACTTTTCTGAGCGGTTTAGCGAGGCGGTGGAGGCGAAACAAATTGCCGAACAGGAGGCCAAAAGAGGGGAGTTTTTAGCGCTGAAGGCAGTAAAACAGGCCGAGGCTAAGGTGAATTTAGCCAAGGGAGAAGCCGAAGTGCAAAGGTTGCTGCGGGACAATTTGACTCCCGAACTTTTGGAAAGGCAGGCTATAGAAAAATGGGACGGGAAATTGCCACTGATTGTTGGTGATGGGGGTAAAAATTTATTGGACTTGAGGAAATTGGTGGAGAGATAACAGCCCTGGACGCATCAGCCCAAAGAAACCGGGTTTTTTACCTAATCTGTAACCTACAACGAAGGATTTTCTGAAAAAAACCCGGTTTCTGACCGAAAGCATCCAGGATACCCGCCACGTGATTCATTCCTTCGCAAACTCAGGACCCAGAAATAAAAAACCTGTATCCGATGAAACTTGCCCCCCGAATTTATCCGTGGGGTCAATCCTTCAATCTAAAATCTAAAATCTAAAATCTAAAATCGATTGACTATCGGTGCACAAGTCCCGTACAAAAAAACAGGGAATTTAGCTTTTTATGTCGGTAAAAAACCCGGTTTCTTGAGTATTCGTGCGTAACTCCTGAATTACCAATTATATCATGTCCGGTCGATTACCCTGATTCTTGTAGGGGCGGGTTCACCAATAATATTTGCCCCTAACGGACAATCTCACAAACCCGCCCGGCTTATGTATTATGGGCGACCGATCAGACATGATATTACCAGCACCTTAAGTTAATATCTGTTCAAAAGCTTTAGTAATTCCAGTTTGAAAGCGCTGTCGATGCTTCAGTTTTAAAACAGGTTTAATTATTTCAAAACCTACATTAGAACTTGGTTGGCTATCTATAATTTTAATCGCTCGCAGTGTAGATAGGTGCAATTCTTTTTTTACCATCAATTCAGGAATAGCCGCTGCACCTGTGCCGCTTTCCACCACGGCTTTTACCATTTCACTGCTGTTCAAAACTAAAGTTACATTCAATTCATGGGGATTAATGCCCCAACTTTGCAAAGCTTGTTCCAACATTTGCTGAACTCCAGAACCAGCTTCTCGCATCACCCAATCCGTTTTCACAATTTCCGTTAAACTAACCTCTGCACGTTCAAACCAAGGGTGAGATTTGCCAACTACAATCAGCAAGCGTTCGCTGCCTACAACTTCTTCCTCCAGAGTGCTCTTAAGTGAAGCTTTAATATCTCCCGTCACTAAACCCAAATCAAATGTTCCCGTCGCCGTCCCCGCACAAATTTCTTCGGCATTTGCCAGAGTACAATTCACGCAAATACCAGGATATTTTTGTTTGAACTTGCTAAGTTTATCAGGCAACCAATAATTGCCAATGGTCAGACTGCAACCCAAGTTTAGTTCGCCTCGCTGCAAGTCGTTCAACTCCCGCAAACCTCTCTCAGTCAAAGCAACTTGGTCGAGAATTTTCTGCGTTTCAACTTGCAGCAACTTCCCAGCATCTGTGATTTCGATGCGGCGGCCGATGCGGTGAAATAGTTTTACTCCGTATTGCGCCTCTAAGCTTTGGATTGTCGCACTGACAGCGGGTTGGGTGATGTAAAGTTCCTCCGCTGCGCGGCTGAAGTGCAGGTGTTCCGCGACAGCTAGAAAAACTCGCAGTTGGTCAAGTGTCATTCCGGCCATGCTGAGTACCCTTTTACTAAATACAGACAGTTCTTTTTTGAAATAAAAATCTTTGGCGGCTAAACTTTGACCTGAACTTTTCGAGTCTCTGGTACAGACTGGAATTCCCCGAAAGCACGGTTGCCCGCCGCTATTTAAATTTTCCTTTTAACATAAAGGGTTTGGGCTGGTGGCGACAGATAGGTCTCGTCTTCCAACAGTTCTTGGGCCGTGGCACTGCATCACTTGTATTTATTAATTCGATAAAAAATACCATTTGATTCTACCTGTCAAGAGCCTTAAGGTGATACTTAAGCTTCTAACGCAGGGTCCGATGCTGAAGCAGCACCGACAAGTTTAAGCCGATCGCCAAAAGTCGATCGGCAACAAGAGAGAAGATAAGTCACTAACCCCACCCTAAAGGGATGGGGCTTGTAGAGAAACCAAGCCATAGGTGGAACACAAGCGCAAGTAGGACTAGACAACGGCCGAGAAGCCAATTTGAACTAACTGAAGGTGGCACTTTCATTGGACGTTACAGGCGCTATTCCTAACCCGTAACCACTCCGTTAGTCAAAGTCGAAGGAAATTAAACAGTTAGGCTTATCGCCAAACAAACACCATGCAATACGTTCCTGTAGTGGACTTTGAGCAACGTCCTTTAATGCCAACAACACCCGCAAGGGCAGAGCGTTGGATTAAATCTGGAAAAGCAACACCATTTTTCCGTAAAGGGATCTTTTGTGTTCGCTTAAACGTTGAACCTTCAAATCGTCATACTCAACCCGTAGCAGTTGGAATCGATCCGGGTTCTAAACGTGAGGGGTACACAGTCAAATCAAAAGCTCACACCTACTTAAATCAGCAGTTTCATGCTGTTGATTGGGTTAAAGACGCTGAAGAGACAAGTACAAATGCCAGACGTGCAAGACGTAATCGAAAAACACCTTGTCGCCAACCTCGTCAAAACCGTTCGCGTGGCGCAATTCCTCCCAGCACTAAGGCGCGTTGGCAATTCAAAATCCGAGTAGTCAAAGTTTTTGATACCATCTTTCCCCTCTCCGGTATTGGAATTGAGGATGTAAAAGCATTGACAAAAAAAGGTTGCCACAAGTGGAACACGTCATTTTCGCCTTTAGAAGTTGGCAAAAAATGGTGTTATTCCGAGTTGAAAAAAATTGCACCTCTCACCCTATTTGATGGCTATACCGACACCTACTTAACTCGTCAAAGATTAGGTCTAAAAAAATGTAAGGCAAAGTTATCCAATGTTTTTGATGCCCATTGTGTCGATTCTTGGGTGCTAGCTTACCTGTTGGTAGGTGGCAATATATCACCAGAAAATATGGTGGTGATGGAATGTAAGCCCATCCGTATTTATCGCAGACAATTGCACGTTTTTAACCCTGGGAAAAATGGATATCGCCGTCCTTACGGTGGCTCCATGTCGCAAGGATTGAAGCGTGGGGGGATTGTCAAGCATCTATCGTATGGAAAGTGTTATGTAGGTGGCGAAGATGCGAAAAAATCTCGCATTAGCCTGCACAGTCTTGGTACAGGAAAACGCCTGTGTCAAAACGCAAAGCCCACGGATTGTAAGTTTCTGGCTTACAACTCATGGCGAACTGTAAAGCCGTCCTAAAAGGACGGGGTTTCAAACCCATTTTTCTGATAAATGACTAAGAAAACGCCAAAAAATCACAGTCCCCACGGCTTAAAGCCGGACTGCCTCTCGTTTGGAGAGGTTTTAGCTCAATCCTTTGCTGTCATTGCACCTACAACTATACCCGCATCTAATCTAGGGTTAATTGTCGCTCTTTCGGGTAACGGGGCTTGGCTGAGCTTTCTCATCGGCTTGATAGGCCTAGTATTTGTCAGCATCAATATCAACCAATTTGCGAGTCGATCGGCTTCTGCCGGTTCTCTTTATTCTTATATTGTTAAAGGACTAGGCCCGACGGCCGGCGTAATTTGCGGCTGGAGTTTGGTACTCGCTTATCTATTTACTGCGATGGCCGTTTTGTGTGGTTTTGCCAACTTTACGGGTACTTTCATCGGTCATTTAGGCATCCATCCCTCGCCGATTACGCTGTTAGCGATCGGGGCCGGCGTTGCTTGGTATGCAGGTTATAAAGATATCCAACTCTCAGCTATGGCGATGCTGTGGCTGGAGGGGGCATCAGTGGCGGCGATTTTTATCTTGGGAATCATCATCTGGGCGCACAAAGGTTTTGCCCTGGATATGTCGCAATTAACTTTGGAAGGCGTAACTCCCGGCAATATAGCGACGGGACTGGTATTAGTAATGTTTGGTTTCTCTGGTTTTGAAAGTGCTACATCTCTGGGCGACGAAGCGAAAAAACCCTTAAAAAATATCCCCAGGGCTGTCATGGGCAGTGCTGTCATGGCAGGCTTATTCTTCATTTTGATGACCTATATTGAGGTTTTGGGTTTTAGCGGTACAGGAGTTTCTATTACTAATACTGAAGAACCTCTGAGTTTTCTGGCGCAACAAGTGGGCATGGGTTGGCTGGGAGAGTTAGTGGCTTTCGGCGCTTTATTTAGCTTTTTTGCTTGCGTGCTCGGCAGCATCAATCCAGCCGCGAGAGTGTTTTTTATGATGGCGCGGCACGGTTTGTTTCACTCTTCATTAGGTGTAGCGCATTCGTCTAATAGAACTCCCCACGTTGCAGTAACGATGTGTACATTTATGACATTTTTGGTGCCTGCTGTGATGTCTATGTTTGACATCAAACTGTTCGATTGTATGGGTTATTTGGGGGCAATTTGCAGCTACGGATTTTTAACTGTGTACGTCTTAATTTCGATCGCCGCACCGATGTACCTGCACAAAATTGGTAAATTGCGCGTGCGGGATGTAGCGTTTTCGGTGGCGGCGATCGCATTTATGATGATTCCGATTGCGGGCAGCGTGGGCATTCCCGGCAGCACGATGTTCCCACCTCCAGAAGCTCCTTACGATGCGTTTCCTTACTTGTTCTTGATGTACTTGGTGGCTACTTGCGGATGGTTTTTCTGGCAACGGCTGCGTTCTCCGGGACTTGTGGGTTCGATGGAGCAGGGTATTGACGCAATTCATGCCAGATTCGAGGAAGAAAATGCAATTTACGGTGGTGTTCGATTGAAAGCCGTTCCCTTTGACAGCGATCGTTTTTGATTAACAGTTACCAGTTCACAGTCAAAACTAATAGTTTTTAGCAACTGGGTTTTTGCTGAGATATTGCAGCCTTGTCAATAAGCATTTCAAGGACGTTGCTCCGATCAACAGCCCACAATAAAATTTGATTTTTGTGGAACGGGCATCTTGCCCGTTCCGAAGATACGATCCCAGCGAGTACAACCAAATAAAAAATCTGAGGAGACACAGAAATGAATGAATTACTAACAGCAATTTCTACGGGAATGACAGCTTTTACGGCTACGAATCTAGACGATATTCTGATTCTGCTGCTGTTTTTCTCGCAGGTGAATGCAGTATTTCGGCGCAGGCATATCGTCTTCGGTCAGTTTCTGGGCTTTACTGCACTGGTTTTGGCTAGCCTTCCCGGCTTTTTTGGCCGCTTAATCTTTCCGCCAGATTGGATCGGAATGCTGGGTTTGCTGCCAATTGCGATCGGGCTTAGCCGCTTGCTGAATTCCGAAACTGACGATTCGGAAGTTGAGGCAGAATTAGAGCAATCTGAGAAATCTTTTTTTAGCAGTTTTCTGTCTCCTCAAACTTACAGCGTAGCAGCGGTGACTGTGGCAAATGGCGGCGACAATATCGGGATATATGTGCCGCTTTTTGCTAGCAATACTTTAGAAAGTTTGGCGGTGATTCTCACTGTATTCTTCGGGATGGTGGGCGTTTGGTGCTACGCTGCTTATCGGTTAATTCAGATGCGGGCGATCGCGGATACTTTGACTCGCTACGGCAATCAGCTTGTGCCTTTTGTTTTAATCGGATTGGGAATGGCGATTCTGGTTAAAAGCGGCACTCTGGCAAGCCCAACTTTAAGTATAATATCTTTACTGGGTTGCGGTTTCTGTTTGATAACGATGAGCAGAAGTAACGCCAGCGAAACTGAAGTTTAGAAAATTTGCAGGGACAGCACATGAATTGGATTGCAGCAGCGATTATTGCCGGTATTACATCTTTTGCCGCAACCAATATCGACGATATGGTGCTTTCGATGCTGTTCTTCGCCCAGGTAAATGATACTTTCCGCCCTCGGCATATTTTTGTCGGTAAGTACCTCGGATTTGCAGCACTCATCGCTGCTAGTTTGCCCGGTTTTTTTGGCGGTTTAATTGTGCCGAAAGCTTGGATTGGCTTGCTGGGTTTGGTTCCGATCGCGATCGGCATCAGTCACTTAGTCAAGAGAGAAAATGAGGAGAATGACGTACAAGCAGTATCGGGCGAATTTAACCGGAAATCTAATTCACCTGTGTCAAAATTAGCAAATCTTTTCAATCCCCAAACTTTGAATGTGGCTGCGGTAACAGTGGCTAACGGGGGTGACAACATCGGTATCTACTTGCCGCTGTTTGCTAGCAGCGATTTGCCGAGCTTGCTGGTGATTTTGGCGGTTTTCTCGGTGATGGTAGGTGTTTGGTCTTATGCCGCTTATCGGTTAACTCGCCAAAGGACGATCGCCCATATTTTGACTCGCTATACCAAGGCTGCTGTCCCTTTTGTATTGATTGGTTTGGGAATATTCATCCTGATTGAAAGTGGTAGTTATCGGCTGCTCCCGCCATTTTAATCTAACTAATGATCGGCCAAGGTTTCGCTACTTTCATCCCTCTGTCGGTAGATAATTTGCCATAAGTCATAAGTCCTAACTCATCATTTTTACTTTAACAATTGCTTGCTTAAAAATGGCGGTAAATTGCTTGAAATTTATCAACAAATATGCTAAGTTAATAATGAAGTGAGTGACCAAGCTAAAAGCAGCTTCAAACTAATTTAGCCTCAAGTAGTCACGAAACTTGAAACCATCTTTTGAGCTAGCCAATTGCCAGACTTAGGCAACAATATACCTCTTGTCTCAAGAAATCCTGTAGTGGTGAATCAAACCGAGCTAAAAACTTGAGGATGAATCCCTAAACGCTCGCCCGATCGCTTCGCCACTACCCTACGCAGAGCGAATTTGACAATAGGTATAATGCTAAAAACACAGATTTTTCGCTTCTGCCAAATTTGGTTTCTCAGGCAAACCAGGTAAAGAGATATCGTTTTTGCCTAAGTCCTAAAATAGCAAGCAAACAGAAAGTTGGAAAAAACCTGACAATCGAGAAAAGGAGAAAAATTGTGAAAATCTTCAAATTTGTTTTAGTGCTCTTGGTAATGGCCGCCAATTTAGTATTCGTTCCCCCATCCTGGGCCGACGCTCCAAAAACGCCGAAATATGCGAGCAATCCCGACTACATAGAGGTGACTCAAGCTCTGAACACTCTCAAGGCAGCGAAAGACGCACCCGATACCGCCCAGAATTATACCCCTGAAGAGTTCCAGAAAAAAATCTCTCAATTGGAGTTTCAAAAATACACTTTAGAAACGGGAAAACCTTGGGGTCAGTGCCGCAACGAGACAGGAAAAACCCTGGCTGTCTACGGCCCGAAACGCAAAAAAGCCGCTTCTTCTACTTACGAGAATGCCCTTTATTTTCTAGCTGACGGCCAAACAACTGAACATAAATGGGATTGCGATGGAATTTATCTAGCCAGCGATGTCAAAGCAACCGATTTAAGAACGACCGATCAACCTTCAGAAGAATTGACGGGCGGTCTAGCTGTTAAGATAGTTGACGGCACTCAAGTTGTAGCCAGAGCTAATCCCGATACGGGGGCTGTAGAATTCAACGTTCCTACTGCTAAGGTTTTCCAGCCTGGGGATGCGAATTGGTTTGTTCCTGATGTGACTCAGGCTTACATAGATACGCAAGTTCCCAACGCACCAACTGAGGAAAATGATTAGTTTTGGTGAAGTTGTAATGCGATCGGCTGTGTAAAGCCCGTTGCAACGCAAAATCCCGCCGGGTATAAATACCCGGCGGATAATCATCCCAGCGAAAATATATCGGTTTACCTTCTCATTTCCCGTTAAAATTAAAAGGTTTATCTATGCTATTAAATTGGAAATCCACAAAAGTAATTACAGAAAAGATTAAGCGACCAAATCCGTCGCGGGTGCGGGATCACTTGGCAAACGAGCGCACTTATTTAGCATGGATGCGGACTGCAATATCGCTGATGGGTTTTGGCGTAGTTATCGTGCGCCTTCGCACCTTTCATCCCCCTCTACTCCCAACTCCCGGCAATGGCTGGAAGTTGGGTTTGCTTTTTTCGGCAGTGGGTTTGCTGACGGTGTTATTCTCAACTAAGCACTACTTTGGTGTCCGTCATGATATCGATTACGATACTTATGAACCTACGGATCGCTGGGTAATTCTTTTTAGCCTCGCGATCGCAATCCTAGGGGCTGGGGTAATTTATTATATGTTCACCGTTCCTTCTAGCTCATTTGGTTTGATGGCACCTGAATAATGGTGGCGGTTTAATATGAATATTAAAGAGTTCGATCGCGTGCAATTATCGTTCCAACTGAGATGTTGCACCATTGTCAAGAACAGGCTTTCCGGCCTGTTCCACAAAAAGTGCATTTTCTTGTGGGGTGGGCATCCTGCCCGCCCAAAAAAGGCTTATCGAGAATGGTGCAAGATGTGAGCTCCCACCGATGCAAGTAGATGATGAGAAAACAAAACAGCAAAATCTGTCGCGGGCGATCGATCGATCGGCAAATGAGCGCACCTTCTTAGCATGGATGCGGGCTGCGATCGCACTCATGGGTTTTGGCGTCGTCATCATCCGACTTCGCGTCGTGCAAATGCCCGTACATTACCGCGAGGCGATGGGGTGGAAGTTGGGTTTAATCTTCTCTCTAATAGGTTGGGTGACAGTCTTAATCTCAACTAAGCATTACTTCACCGTTCGCCACCAAATTGACCACGATACCTACAATCCCCCAGACGGCATGGTTTTATTTTTCAGTTTTGCTGTGGGCTTATTGGGGATTGGAGTAATTTATTCGATTTTGGCAACCGCCCTGAGCCCAAGTAGTTTTGTCATACCCGATTGATTGTCAACAGGAGTTAATCATGAACAGCGATACAGTTGCCACGATCGCTTCCATTATCATCTTAGCTGCTGCTATCTGGGCTGCATTCGTAGTGCTGGAGACTGTGGCGAAAATAGTCCCTAAATTGCTGGGCCTGACAGTCGCGATCGGGCTTTTGCTCGTTTACCTGCAATTTTACTGGGGCATCGACACTGCATATCTTTGGCAAACTGTCAAGCATTTGCCGGAAACTTTCAATTTGTCGATCGGCGCCTAAATTATCACCAGCCAGCATTCTCAACAACCTCTCTCGGATAGATATTTTAGTACCGCAAAAAAAGTATATTTAGCCGCTTCCACAAAATACGGTAACTTGATTGACTTACTAGACATAACTGATTTGGGCTGTTAAACTACGGTAAGTCGATCCAGTAATGAGCTATTAACGTGGAAAACGCTAAAAAAGTCATTGAAGAGTACCAGATTCCAGGACAACTCACCCAACAGTTGCCAGAAGCTAAGGGCTTTAACGAAGTCTGGTTTAAAAAGATCAGAGGCGGGTTGCTTCTGGCAATTGGATATTTGCTATCACCCCTGTGTTGGTGGAACGACATATTTTTCAATCTGCCAATTGCCTACGCCTTTGGGTATATCTTCAGTTGGCTTTCCCCAGATTTACTGTTTCCTTGCACAATTGTCGGCTACTGGCTTTCCAATATTGTGGGAATTCTGTTGATGCAGCTAGGAACTTTAGATGTTTTTGCCGACAAACCCAAGGAAAAAAACCTCAAAAAAGAGTTATTGACGGGTTTAGTATCATCAACCGCCTTCACTGTGGTCATTGTGGCATTGATTCATTTTAATGTTCTCGATACTCCCGATTTCTTTTCCGGCAAGGACTCGGTTAACCTCAGCTATGCTTTACCTGTGACGGTGGTCACTTCAAGGTAGAACGCCGAATATAAACCCCATAAATCCAGGATTTTTCATCAGTTACACAGGTACATATAAGAAAATTAGGGAGCTTTTACACTACATTTTTTGTAGTTTGATTGATTGGCATTTACTTACTTTTGCCAAAATTTTGGTAGCTTAACACGCAGTAAATCTCAAGCGTTGAAAAGCAAAACTCCTGGCAACGCATATTGAAATGCAAGTGATATTTAGCCTGTGTAGCTGTGTTGTTGTAGCCACCCAAGTTATCTATTTGTTGGTTGGCAGCGCTTAAATACACAGTTTTTGGGCATAACAGTGAACTACTTATTACTATCGTTTCTCAGCTTTTTTGTGGGCATTATCGTTGGTTTGACCGGAGTTGGCGGAGCCTCGCTCATTACCCCAATGTTAATTTTTGTTTTCCAAATTCCAGCATCAATTGCTATTAGTTCGGATGTCGTAGCAGCCACACTGATGAAAGTTGTTGGTGGCTTCAAACACTGGCAGCAAAAGACCCTCGACTTGCAAATAGTTAAGTGGCTGGCTTTGGGCAGCGTGCCCGGTTCGCTGACTGGCGTGTGGATTTTACACTGCATCAAATCCAGCGGAAGTCAGGACTTAGACAGCATATTGCTGCGCTGTCTCGGAGTAGGAATCGCACTAATTGTCGCTTTATCGCTGACCAAATTAGTGGTCAAAACATTTTTCCCTAGTTTTAAATTGCCTTCGCCCGCTAAATGGGACTTAAATACTAATTATGGCCGTATTTGTACTGTGAGTGCGGCAGCAATTTTAGGCTGCATAGTGGGAATCACTAGCGTGTCTTCCGGTTCGATGTTTGCACTGTTGCTGATTGCTTTTTTCCGCCTGGATACTTCTAAATTGGTGGGTACAGATATTTCGCAAGCGGCAATTTTGTTGATGTTTACATCTCTGGGACACCTCAGCCTCGGAACGGTAGACTGGACTTTAGTTTTGCCGATTTGGTTGGGTTCGGTGCCGGGAGTTTTAGTAGGTGCTAAATTCTGCCAAATTATGCCTCAACGCCCGCTAAAGTTTGTTATTTACGGAATGTTGGCGATGGCTAGTTGGAAGTTGTATCAAGTCTGAAAAGTAGGGGTAGTGCCGGGCCCATTGCTGTCAACAATGCCCTACAAACCTTTGTATATCTTGTTTATAGCCGAGTCTAGATCCCCCTAAATCCCCCTTAAGAAGGGGGACTTTGAGAAGAATCTTGTCCCCCCCTTATTAAGGGGGGTTAGGGGGGATCTAGACTTCGATATAACAAGAGAGACTGTCGGTTTGACGTTAAGTTGTTACCAATGCCCTACTACAATTTAATACTTGCTGACTAATGCTTCGAGTTCGCTGACAGTCGGTAATTCTAAATCTTTGAACAAGGCTGTACTGAGGTAGCGTTCACCATAAGAAGGCTGCACAAAAACTATCAATTTTCCAGCATTTTCGGGACGCTTGCCGACTTGAATGGCGGCACACAAAGCGGCGCCTGCAGAAATTCCTGACAACAATCCTTCTTCTCTGGCCAGCCGACGACTGTAAGCGATCGCATCTGCGTCGCTAACTGCGATTGTTTCATCAATTAACTCTGGTTTCAACACTTCCGGGATGAATCCTGCACCAATCCCTTGAATTTTGTGAGCACCAGATTTTCCTCCAGAAAGTACAGGGCTGCTGGCTGGTTCAACTGCAATTACCCTAAAACTAGACTTTCGCGGTTTAATTACTTCAGCAACTCCAGTAATCGTACCGCCGGTGCCAACTCCAGCAACTAAAAAATCTACTTTACCCTCTGTATCTTCCCAAATTTCCTCGGCCGTTGTCTCCCGGTGAATTTTTGGATTAGCGGGGTTGCGAAATTGTTGCAGCATGAAAGCATCGGGGGTTTCTTCTACAATTTCTTCCGCACGGGCGATCGCGCTTAACATCCCTTCATGTCCCGGAGTTAATTCCAACTGAGCTCCGTAAGCTTTCAGCATCGATCGGCGTTCCGTGCTCATCGTATCCGGCATCGTTAAAATCAGACTGTAGCCTTTCGCCGCCGCAATCATTGCCAAAGCTATTCCAGTATTGCCTGAAGTCGGTTCAACTAAAATAGTTTTTCCCGGTTGAATTAACCCCGCATCTTCTGCCGCCTGAATCATGCTTGCCGCAATCCGATCTTTCACCGAAGCAGCCGGATTCATCCCTTCCAATTTTGCCACAATTCGAGCAACTACTCCTTCGGCTTGGGGAATTTTATTGAGCTGAACTAAAGGAGTTCTGCCAATTATTCCTGTAACATCCTTAGCAATTCTCATGGCTTAATTTCTCTCCACTTAAATGTAATACATGGGATGTGCTTGTTTGCGAACATCCCGCTGTTCGCACAAATCTTGTAATGTGTATTTGCCCAAAACAGCCCAAGATGCCTGTTGAGCTTCCTGCCAGATTTCTAGCACCGCAGTTTTTTCTATTGTTACAGATTCCGAAACTTTTTGGGTCGGGCCGCTGCCGTCGCCTTCGAGTGTCGAAAACACCTCTAGCAAAGTAATCTGCCAAGGCTCTTTCGCCAGCAAATAACCGCCTTTAGCACCCCGCAAACTCTGGACAATACTTGCACGCCGCAGCACGGCAAGAATTTGGTCTAGATAGCGTTCGGGTATCTCTTGAGAAGCAGTAAGTTCGCTTACTGTTAGGGGCGAATCCTTCGGGTGGTGGCTCGCCAGTTCCAAGAGGGCTAACAGGGCATATTGTACTCTAGAAGATAGTTCCACATTCCCCACTGGCGATCGAGTTTAAATTGTACATTATATAATAGTACACAATTCCGGTAGGTCTACAGGTGTTAATATATCTTTATTACAAAAACGGTTGGAGAAATCCCGTGAGCAACGTAAATGTAGGTTTAAGCTGTCGGCACTGTCGGTATTACGAGCAGCACGGGCACAGGGGCGGAAACTGCCTGATGCTGGGCGTGGGGGTACAGGGTGGGTGGAAAGCTTGCCCCTTCTTGGTTCCGCCCTTTGCACCGTCTTGGGAATACCCCGAAGCGGGTAGAGCAGGAGAGTCTCAAATGTTGCAGGGAGCGAGTATATTAAAGGCAATACCGCCGCCTTAAAGTAACTACTAAATAGGTAGGCGGATATATGCTGTGTCATCGTTAAGTTGATTGATACTGAGATATTGCACCATTGTCAGCAACAGGCTTTTCGGCCTGTTCCACAAGAAAATTTATCTGTTGTGGAACAGGCCGAAAAGCCTGTTCATAAAAGGCTAATTGAGAATGGTGCAACATATGAGTTCATACTCACCTATTTGGGGGCAGTAAACAGGTGCGAGATATCGCATCTGTTGGCAGTGAGAAGAAAGAAATCAACACAAACAAAAAAACAAGTGCGATTGTTGCCCTTGCTTTTGAACTTATTGACGAGTCGATGATTAAATTTAATTAACGCACATTCGATGCAAATTATCTGTTGCCCAGACCATTCTGAATTTGATCGAAGATTGCACCGTCACCTTTGAACAGGGACGATTTTAACAGAGCGGCTGATTTAAGAGAAAATACTGGCAAACCGTTTTTTTTCTTAAATGGCTGCAAGACACTATCTGCGAGATGATGATTCCGCATTGATGCTTCTTAGTTCCTATTGTTTTTCTCAGATAGATTGAGCGCATAATTAAGTTTAATGCGCTTGATATAGGGCAAATGTAGCCTGATGAGATTGGCCCGGATAATCTATAAGATTTCGCTGATGTGGCAATTCTTATTAATGGCAACAGTGGCAAGATTGAGAGACTGTTTTGCTAGCAGTTTGGCGATATATCTTTGAGTGCGATCGCCACCTCTCTCTACTTAATCTAATACATTAAACTATTAAATACTTAATGTCTACACATAAACAGTAGTTTGTTGTTTTAGGCGCGCTTGGTGGGAAAACGCGACCTGCGGGTAGGGACAAAGGCAAAGCCTTTGTCCCTACAGAGGTCGATCGCCCATGAATGCTGGAGATTAATTCTCAAGTCGCAAGAGCGATCGCAATTTAATTCCCGCAACGCTGCCCAACAAAGCACTCGCAATCCACAGCCAACCGTGCAAACTGGTAGAAGCAATACCGCTAAAAAAAGCGCCGACATTGCAGCCAAAAGCCAGCAACGCTCCGTAACCCATCATGAAACCGCCGCTCAAAACGGCTGCAACTTTGGGTAACGACAGGTTTGTTTTGACGGCGAACTTGCCAGCCAAAGCCGCTGCTAAAATTGCACCCAAAACAATGCCAAAATTCATCACGGAAGTAACATCAGCAAAGATGCCTTTTTGCAAGGATTCCAACTTGTCGGGAGTATTCCAAAACGGGTTAGTTGCGGGATTCCAGCCGAAAGCGGTAGCAAATTCTGCCGCCCACAAAGTAAACCCCCAAGTCACTCCCCAAGGCCTGCCGTCAATTAACAGTTTTACCCAGTTGAGAAAGGCAAGGGCAAAGGCTCCGGCAGCGAGAGACCAAGGCCCGTAAAGCCATTGATTCTTGATGTGAGATTGAGGAGTTTTAATGATAAAATCTGCTGTTAAGGGTTGCTTGCCATTGGTGCGATTCCACTGCCAGAGGGCGATCGCAATTAACAGAAATACGCTTAGCTGCAAGATGACTGCGGGCATCCATCCCAAAGTTTTTCCTAAAGATATCGGCGGTAGCGATGGCAAATTCCACAGGTGTCTGGTCAAACTTCCTGCAAAAGAACCGATGCAAAAAGTCAGCAGCGTTAATAGCATTGACGCGCTGCCGGCGCCAATTGTCCAAAGCGTGCCGCAAGCGCAGCCGCTGCCCAATTGCATTCCAATTCCGAATAGAAAAGCGCCGATCGCATTTTGCCAGCCCACAGGCGCAACAGCCCCGGCTATTTTGTGTCCGAATGCCTCTCCTGATCCAAGTACGGGAGCAAAAAGTACAGTAGCAATTCCTAACATCAACAAGTGCGCTAAAACACCTGTAATATCGCGATCGGCAAATAATTTGCGGTAAGCAGAAGCAAAGCCAAAACTTGCATGATACAAACTCGCGCCCAGCAAGCCTCCAATCAGAAATAAAACGCTCTGCCGCCACCCGTAGGCGCTCAAACCGGCCGCACCAGCAGCAAATAGCGTCAGTATCAGAGCTAAAATCGGACGCTGCGATCGGGGCGGCGAAGTTTTTGTCAGCGGTGAAAAAGCAATTTCTGCGGTGTTATTCACAATAAAATACTTGACTCCAGAAACAACTGTAAAGCGAGGCAGAGCCTCCATTTTAGCGCTAAGTTTTTCGCGGCGAAGTCTCCGATTTTTCCTCGGGTTGTTCGCTAGGAGTGCAAGCAACGGAATTATCTGCTTGTCGGTGCTCAGCTATTGTTGATAAACCAAAGCCAATCGAGCTGATTATTCCGAGCATTGATATCGAGATAATTGCTGTTTTCATTCTACCTCTTAGGTCAATTTTTAGCCAAAATTGCTGTTAACTACAGATTGGTTTTCTACACTGCTTGTTCCGGCCCAGTTTCTACAGGTAAATTAGTCTGACTGTATTCAGTCCAAGAACCTTCGTAGATTCTGACTTTCGGATAGTTCAGCAAGTGTTTCAAAACTACATATTGCAGCGTTGCTTCCCGCCCCGTACTGCAAGTAACGATGATGTCGCTGTTGCGATCGATCTTTTTAGCTGCTAAAATCTGCTTGATTTCGTCGAGAGACTTCAACTTGTGCGGGTTTTCAGCATCGGTAAAAGTCGGCCAGGGAATGTTGCGAGCGCCGGGAATGTGTCCGTTGCGCGTCCAGATTTTTTCTTCCCCTTGAAATAGTTTTTCCGGTCTGGGATCGATGAATGTGACGCCTGCTTTGCCAATTAAATTTTTGACTTCATCCAGGGTGACACGAATTGATTTGTTGTCGCGCACAGTCAGTGTACCGGCCGCGTATTTTGGAAACTCTTTCGTCACAGTTTGAGCTGCTTTGTAACCCGCATAACCTCCGTCGATAACTGCTATGTCCGAGTGTCCCAATCGCTCCAATACGTAAGCAACCATTGTCGCACCCAGAATGTCTCTGCCGTCGGAATAAACTGCGACGCGGCTGTTGTCTGTTACTCCTGCCCGCGACAGTAATTGCCCCAGTTTATCCGGCGTTAGATACTGTACTGGCAAACCGCTGTCCGGCCCGCGCAAGGTGTTGTCGGCGATGTTGACTGCGTTGGGAAGATGCCCGATAAAGTAGTCCATTGGATTGGTGCGGACATCGAGAATTCGCAGGTTTTTGTCGCTGGCGTTTTGGGCAACCCACGCGGGGGAAACGAATTGAATTTTACTTTTTGATTCCGCTGCTTGGGTTGGGAAAAATGGGAACAGAGGAATTGCGATCGCCAGCACCGCTAGGACGGCAATTAATGCCCCTATTTTGTTTCTTTTGAATCGAGCTTTCAGCCATTTAGTTTTCATTTTCTTTCCTCTTGCATTGTCTCTGTCGAAAAGCACAAAAAGCTCCTCGCTGCTAGAGAGCCGATCGCTCTATCTAGCAATCATCTTAAACTGGACCGATTTACCGTATATTATAGGTATAGCTGTTGATTGTTGCACAGACAGTCTCAGAAAGTCAATAGTTTTTTTTAGTAGCGAAGGATACAGAAATTTTGGGGCGATTCCCTGCGGGATAGCTTCGCACGCGCGTGCGAGACATTGATTCTACCCTTAGATTTCGTAGTGCCAAACCTCGGAAGGTTGTAGAATAATCCGGTGGAGCGGCAGACGATCGATCAAGCCTTGCTGCTCAAAATGACCGAGGGTGCGAGTGACAGTTACGCGGCTCGTACCGATGATTTCTGCAATGTCCTGATGCGTTAAAATCATATCGATTAGATGTCCTTGCTCTACCTCAGAACCAAACCTCTTAGCCAGCCAAGTTAATAGTTGATAGAGCATAAAATCAACTCTTTTGTAACCTCGCATTACCATAAAATCTTCAGCCTGCTGAATGTGAGTGAGCAAAATATCTCTATTTAGCCAGCGCTCGCCCGATAGTAAAATTGCCTCGACTTTAGTAAGGCATTCAATTTGAAAAGGATCGCATTTTGATATCGGTTTGCCGATCGTATCACCCGGCCCCCACAATCCCAAGGTGATAATTGTGCCATCTTCAAGCCACGTTACAGTTCGCACAACTCCAGTTTCAATTCGCCACAGAGCATTGCTTCTGTTGGGCAAGCGCGAGCGGCGAGGAAATATATGGCGGCTCGTTTCATCAAAAGTTTTAGTGGAAAGAGAAGCAATAGTCATAGCCAGTTACTGAAAGAATAAAAGTTAGTTTGTCCAATGACAGCAGGATTGTGTGGCTGGCAAAAATCTATATAAATTAAAGCTTTACTAGATTCCTGCACCGTCTAAAAACTGTGTAATGAATAAATCAGAAGAGTGAAATAATTCATATTTTTCGACCTCTGCTTGCTCTGAGTGAGTTGTTTTGAGCGGAGATAATTGAGATTTTAAAAAATCAACTTGCTCTTCTAAATCCTTAATGCGATCGAACAAAGCTCGAATTGCTTGAGCTTCCAAATCCGGTAGGCCTTGAGAATTTTGAGCATCTTCCACCTGCGTTTTGCGAGAGATAATGCGGCCGGGAATTCCCACAACTGTGCAATCGCTAGGGACATCCCGCAGCACCACCGAACCCGCACCAATCCGAACATTATTGCCAATTTGAATATTGCCTAAAACTTTAGCACCGGCTCCCACGACTACATTTTCTCCCAGCGTCGGATGCCGTTTTCCTATTTCTTTACCCGTGCCGCCAATGGTCGCTCCTTGATAAATTACAGCATAATCTCCAACGATCGCAGTTTCGCCAATTACCACCCCCATGCCGTGGTCGATAAACACCCCCCTACCAATTTTCGCTCCTGGGTGGATCTCAATACCTGTTAAAAACCGACTTAGTTGGGAAATCAAGCGCGGTACAAACGGCAGACCAGCGGAATAAAGCCAGTTTGCTATCCGGTGCAAAAAAATTGCTTGCAGTCCGGGATAGCAAAATAATACTTCCAGCCAGTTGCGCGCCGCGGGGTCACGTTCGTAAATAATTTGCAAGTCACTGAACATATTTAGTCCCGCCGTGTTTCGGTTATACAGTATCGGCAGTGCCGACGGTTTAAGCTGCATAAAGCAGTATTGGTTGTGGCATTCTTACTTATAATACTATAATCCGACCGAATTACAGTAGTTAATGAGAAAAAAAATTTTCCTTCCCCAGCCCTTTCTAAGCTGCCTCCGATATTTTCCGCGAAACAAACGGTACAGCTTGTCTGACTTCTTGCCGCAGCGGAATCTCGATCGAGAATTGGGTCCCCAATCCCGGTGTCGAATCGCAGCGCAGCGTACCTTTGTGCTTTTCTACGATAATTTTATAGCTGATTGACAGTCCCAATCCTGTCCCTTTTCCCACAGGTTTAGTAGTAAAGAACGGGTCAAACAGCCGTTTTTTGACATTTTCTGCCATACCGGGGCCATTGTCGGCTATCCGCACAATTATTTTATCGGGACTTGAATATTCTGTAGTTATGGCGATCGCGATCGGATTAGCTTTCGCTGCTTTGGGCCCGCGATCGAGGTTGTAACTCTCAAGGGCGTCGATCGCATTAGCCAGAATATTCATGAACACCTGATTTAATTGTCCGGCATAGCACTCTACTAAAGGTAAATGGCTGTAGTTTTTAACAATCTCGATCGGCGGGCGATCGGCTGTAGCTTTCAGGCGACTTTGCAGAATTAGCAGAGTGCTGTCAATGCCTTCATGGATGTTGACAGGTTTCATTTCGCTTTCGTCTAAGCGAGAGAAATTCCGCAAAGATTGGACTATTTGAACAATGCGCTCTGCTCCTATTTTCATCGAGGACAGCACTTCCGGCAAATCTTCGCACAGAAAGTCAAACTCAATATTTCGTAAATGCTGTGAAATTTCCAATGGAGGGTATAAATAGTGTTTTTGGTAGAGTTCTATTAACTCCAACAAATCCCTAGTATATTCGCGAGCGTGGTGGATATTGCCGTAAATAAAATTAATAGGATTGTTAACTTCGTGGGCGACACCAGCAACTAATAAACCCAAACTAGACATTTTTTCCTGCTGAATCAGTTGAGCTTGAGTTTGCTGCAACTCTTGCAATGTTTGCTCTAGCTGTTGAGATTTAGCCCTGCGCTCTGCTGCTATTTTCTCAATTTTGTCGGTATAATTCAACAAGCTTATTAGATAAAGTGTCGCCGCCCAACTTAAGATTGTTCCAAATATTAAAACAGTCAAAGAACGCCAAAATCTTAGAGGATTAATGTACTCTGGCGTTAGCCGTAGTTGCAGCAACCACCTGCGATTTTCAATATTGATAATGCGGGTGCAACTGCTGCCGTCTGGGCAGTAAGCTCTTTCTCCAAGCTGGAGTTGATTTTTGATATTTTCGTCGGTAATTATCCTTTTGGTCTTGGCTTCATAAAACGCAAGAAATCTTTCTGTTTCAGGAGCCATAGCATCTTGAAGATAAACGTTAACAAAGTTGAGGTTAGTTTCCTGTAAAGCCGATTTTACAATAGCATCAACCAGCAAAACGCCAAAAGTAAAACCTTTCAAATTTTCTCGTGACCGAGGAGGTAAGTTTGGCTGAAATTCGGCGCCATCATCAGCAGAATTTTGAGTAAAAATTGGCATGAAGACGAAGACTGTGGGTTGATTTTGTGACGACCATTTTTGGCGATCGGTCGCGGTAATTTCTTGTCTTTTTGTGGCGTTTTCTAACGCTAGCCGATTGGCTGTTAAATCTAAATTTAAATCTATTTCCTCTGTCAGGAATTGCGGAGAGTCAGAAACACTAGGCAGCCAAGCGATCGCCTTTAGGCTCGGATGGCGGTAGAGGGCCGGCCCAACAAATGTCTTCATTTCTGGTTTTTTAACGCCGTCAAATACGCTGTAAAATGCTCCCGCAGCCCGAATGATTTCTAAATTACCGCTAACATCTTTCTGAATGTCTGTAGCTATTTTGTCCAGGCGGTCTTGCAGTTCGGCTTGCATGGATTTATATTCCCAATTGTACGCAACTGAAGAGGCGATCGCAGACAGCCCCAATCCTGCACAAAGTGTTAATCCTGCCTGGATGTAACGGCGATAACTAAGTAAAGTGCTAGTTGCTAAGTTCAACAATTTGTTAGCATTCATATTCTTCGCTGACCTTTTTTTATCGTTCCCACTCAAAATTTCAGGGGGAAGCTTTTTCTCGTTCCCAGGCTCTGCCTGGGAATGAATTTCAGGAGGCTCGGCCTCCGATTGAGAGCCACGAGACAGCATTACCAGGCACGAGCCTGGTAACGATGTGGCAGCAGTTTTGTCTAGAAGCTCCCCGATAGTATTTTGCGTAAGATGCAGCCGCTGATTTAAACTGAGTAAGCAGGGAAAGTCATCGCGTGTTTGGGCTTGACGTAAACTTGCTGATATTGCTTTAGCTGTAGATCGTCGAAGTGATCGCGACTCACGTAAGCTGTTACTACCTGACCCGATTCTAATACTAACTGGGTTTGAATTTCCCGTCCTAAATGAATGATGCGGCTGACTTTTGCTAAGGCAAAACCCGACTCCGGCTTAGTTTGAATTTTCACGTCGTGGGGGCGCAAAAATACTACGTCCGAATGAGCGGATCCATTATTGCGAGCCGTTGTACCGTTGCTGGCGAACAAACCCGCAGCATTCGACAGCACATTGACCGGCCCAATAAAACTCATCACAAAAGCTGACGCCGGTTTGTCGTAAATTTCAGCAGGAGTGCCAACTTGTTCGACTCTACCTTTGTTCATCACCACAATTTCATCGGCTACTTCCATAGCTTCTTCTTGGTCGTGAGTCACAAAAACTGTGGTGATGTTAACTTCTTTGTGAAGGTTGTGCAGCCACGATCGCAATTCTTTGCGGACTTTAGCATCTAATGCTCCAAAAGGTTCGTCTAGCAGCAGCACTTTCGGTTGAACTGCGAGAGCTCTGGCCAAAGCCACCCGCTGCCGCTGGCCCCCGGAAAGTTGCGAAGGATAGCGATCGCCCAAACCTGTCAACTGCACTAAATCCAAAAGTTCATCCACCCGCCTGCGAATAGAGTCTTTAGGAACTTTGCGAATTTCCATCGCAAAAGCAATATTTTTCCGAATACTCATGTGTTTGAACAAAGCGTAGTGCTGAAACACAAAACCGATATGACGTTCCTGCACCGACTGATGAGTAGCATTTTCACCTGTCAGGTAAATCTGACCGCTGTCCGGCGGTTCTAGCCCCGCGATCATCCTCAGCAGAGTTGATTTCCCGGAACCCGAAGGCCCCAACAGCGCGACTAAAGAGCCCCTTTTAATTTCCAAATTCACGTTGTCAATTGCGTGGAAGGAGCCGAAGTGTTTCGATACGTTCTGAATTGTAATGCTCATGACTTTGTGTACCTATTTTAGGAGTTGACGGTATTAACTCCATATATCTGACCGATTTACAGTAGTATATCCTGAAATTAATATTTGGCAAGGCCTGTAACTTTTTGTATTGTATTTCGAGCCCTGCTGATGGGGACGGCGCTTGAAAGTTGACGCTGGCGGGTCGTCCGAGTTAACCCGCGAGGGTTTCCAGATGTGGGATTATCGGTAAATGCGATCGTCCCAGAATAAGCCATGCTGAAATTACGTAGAAACCGGGTTTGAGGGACGAAAATACTGCATCAAAACCTTTAAAACCTTTAATCCCCGTAAAAAACCCGGTTTCTTTGCTGTCCATCTATCTATATTTTACCGCTGCCGACAATTCCCCGACTCCCGGCGATATTAAAGATTTCATGTACAAATTGCTCAATCTGAGGTGCGATCGCCCACAATTTATATGACAATAGTTAGTTCATAAGCATACAGGCTTCAGCTTTGACAAACTACCAGAATAGTAAATTCTAACCAGAACACCACTATGGGAAAACCAACAGGCTTTATCGAATTCTTGCGCGAATTGCCCTCCGAACTCTCACCAGTCGAGAGAGTCCACAACTGGGACGAATTTCACCTGCCAATGGATGAGGACAAACTCCGCACCCAAGGCGCGCGCTGCATGGATTGCGGCATTCCGTTTTGCCACACGGGGACAATTATCAGCGGCATGGCAAGCGGCTGCCCGATTAACAACCTCATCCCCGAATGGAACGACCTCGTATATCGCGGACTGTGGAAAGAAGCCCTAGACAGACTCCACAAAACCAACAACTTCCCCGAATTCACCGGCCGCGTCTGTCCCGCACCCTGCGAAGGCGCTTGCGTGCTCGGCATCAACAACCCGCCGGTGACGATTAAAAACATCGAAGCCGCAATTATCGACAAAGGCTGGGATGAAGGCTGGATTACCGCCGAACCACCCGCCAAACGCACCGGCAAAAAAATCGCCGTCATCGGTTCCGGGCCCGCCGGTTTGTCCGCCGCCGCGCAACTCAACAAAGCCGGTCATTGGGTAACAGTATACGAAAGAGCCGATCGACCAGGCGGCCTGCTAATGTATGGCATCCCCAACATGAAGCTAGACAAAGAACAAGTCGTAATGCGCCGCCTCAAAGTCCTGGAAGACGAAGGGGTGACATTCGTCTGCAACACCGAAGTCGGCAAAGACTTACCAGCCGAACAACTGCTAAAAGAATACGACTCAGTTGTGCTCTGTACCGGCGCGACAAAACCCCGCGACTTGGGCATCCCCGGCCGGGAATTAAAAGGCATCCACTTCGCAATGGACTTCCTGACTGCGAACACCAAAGCAGTTTTAGACAAGAGCACCAACGATAACTTCATCTCCGCCGAAGGCAAAGATATCGCGATTATCGGCGGCGGCGACACCGGCACCGACTGCGTGGGCACCTCCATTCGCCACGGCTGCAAAAGCCTGGTACAGCTAGAAATCCTCCCCAAACCGCCCTCAGAACGGGCGGCCAACAATCCCTGGCCGGAATGGCCAAAAGTCTACCGTCTCGACTACGGCCAAGAAGAAGCAGCAGCCAAATTCGGCGATGACCCCCGCGGCTATCTCACCACGGCGACAAAGTTCGAGGGCGACGAAAACGGCAATGTCAAAGCCGTGCACACCGTTGAAGTGGAGTGGGCGAAAAACGAGAAAGGGCAGTTCATTCCGAACCACATCCCCGGCACCGAAAAAGTGTTGCCCGCACAGCTTGTGTTGCTAGCGATGGGCTTCCTCGGCCCGGAACAGCCCTTGCTGGATGCGCTGGGATTGGAACGCGACGCCCGCAGCAACGTAAAAGCCGAGCACGAAAAATATACAACCAGCATTCCGGGAGTTTTCGCGGCTGGGGACTGTCGCCGGGGACAAAGTTTGGTGGTTTGGGCAATTAACGAAGGGCGCGGCGTGGCCCGGGAGTGCGACCTTTATCTGATGGGGAGCACTGATTTGCCTTAGTTGGTAGGATTTACAGTAGGGACACGGCGCCGTGCCCATTGGTGTCAACTTAAGCTTTTCGTCCGCCAGTCCTCGCGCCTACCCGGCAGTCCGCCAGGGAATGAATTCCCTGTCTAATAGCGAAAGTCCTCTGAAGAGGACTAATCGGTTTACCAGTCTTTTTCTCAGTCCTCTTAAGAGGACTTTTGCTTTGAGGCAGGGGTTTCAACCCCTGCCGGACTGCGGGTTTAACGCCCTTGTTGACAGGATCGAGGACACGGCGCCGTGCCGTTTCCCTACCGTTGAATCTGTACTTCACTCGACTGAAAACTGGTATATTACCCATTAGTTTGTAGTAAGGAATTCCGTCCTTTCTTTTCTCAGGGCTAAAGTCCTGAGTGCGGACCTATTTTGCTACAATCCAAGTACATAAACAACTTAACTTTGATACATTGTTCAGGTTTCCTGCAACAAATATACTAAATTAAAAACTTATGACCACTAATCCTATCAACCGCGCCACTACCCTCAAAACTGCCTATCAAGTCTGTAATCCTCTCCAATCCTTAGAAGGTGCAGATCTCGATCGCTATTATGTTGATTTATCGGATGTTCGCAAAACCGAAGCGATCGCAGGTGTCAGTAATATTTTAGACTGTCAAGAACCCGAACAGTTTACCACAATCCTGTTTACCGGACATCGCGGCTGTGGCAAAAGTACCGAATTGAAGCGAATTCAAAAAGAGTGGGAAAAAGATTATCGCGTCATTTATCTGGAAGTCAACGAAGAGACAGATATTAATGATGTCGGTTATACAGATTTCTATTTAATTGCCATTAAGCGAGTTGAGTTTGAAATGCGCCGGCTGGGGCTGAAATTAGATTCTCGGCTGATGGATAATTTTGAGGCTTGGTTTAAGGATGTCACCGAAGAAACAGAACGAACCGTTGAAAGTTCCATCAGCATCGAAGGAGAAGCAACTTTGGGGCCGGAAGCTCCATTTTTAGCGAAGTTGTTGGTCAAGTTACTGGCACAAATCAAAGGTTCTGATAAGCAGAAAAAAACAATTCGCCAAACTTTAGAAAAAGATATCTCTCGATTGAAAGCCGATATCAACTTGCTGTTAAATGATGCTCTCAAAAAGCTGCGTAAAAAGTTTCCTAACTATAAAGGTTTTTTAATTATATTTGATAATTTAGACCGCGTTCCTCCCAAGGTGGCAAACCATTTATTTTTTGACTATGCCGCTCAACTTCAAGAACTGAACTGTACGATGATTTATACAGTTCCGCTGGGAGCTCTGTACTCGTCTCAAAATGCCGTCAAGAATTTTGACTGTCCTCACATTGTCCCGATGGTCAATATTTATGAATTTAATCGAGATAGCTGTGACTTAAACTACAATGAACTTAGCTTAAATGCTATGGCTAGTTTAATCGAACGCCGAGTTGAAGTTGACACAATCTTTGAGTCTCGCGAACAATTGCTGGAAGTGGCAAAAGCCAGCGGCGGTCATGTTCGCCAACTCATCCAGATTATGCGAACTGCTTCCATAACAGCTAGAGGTCGCGGTCACGATAAAATAATGGCTGAAGATGTTACCTATGCAATCAAACAAGAACAATTTAATTTTGAACGGATTATCCCGCAAAGTCATTATCCACTTTTAGCTCAAGTTTGTTTGACAAAAAATATTAATAAAGATGAAATCAGTGAATTGATGTTATTCAATCTTTCGGTTTTGGAATACAACGGCAAAAATCGATGGAACTATCCGAATCCGGTGGTGAAGCAAAATGAAGAATTCCAAAAAGCTCTCCGAGATGCCAGAGAATCCAATGTTAACCCAGAACGATCGTAATTCACAAATTGGGCGATTTTTAGCTGTCAATCAGCAAGCATTTACTCAACTTTTGACCTTTGTTGATTTTTCGGAAGATTTGACTATCGGGTTTGCAGAAGTTAATTTTAATGCGGAAGCTGATTTGCTAATTGAGGTATTGAAAAATCATCCGATTTCTCAAGAAACTCAATTTGAAGTTGTGAGTTTTGATGAGAATTTGCGTTTTCTCCGAGATGAAATTATCAAGATTTTACCTACTATTAAGCGAGAGCCAAATAAAAAATTAGTTTTAATTGTGCGGGGATTGGAAAAGTCGATAGGCAAATTTGACGAATATCCTCCGGTATTACAAGACCTTAATTGGGTACGAGATGCTTATAAAACCAGCGTTCCCCATCCGATCCTCTTTGTTTTGCCGGACTATGCGATTACTCGTTTGGCGAAGTTTGCACCTGATTTTTGGGCGTGGAAATCGGGCGTATTTCTGTTTAAAACTACTCAATCTACTAGAGATGATGCCCTTGCTCGGACTCTCGACTCGGAAAGGAGTTTTAGTACATTACAAACGCCTGAAAAGCAAGAAAGAATTGAACTTTTAGAGTCTTTGTTGATGGAATACAGTCCGAGTCATTCTGGATCGGAAAAAAATCCTAGTGCTTGTAGCAATATTTTACATCAATTAGGAGTTGCTTATCTCAGCCAAGGAAAGCCAGTTAAAGCGAGGGAGTATTTAGAAAAAGCTTTGGAGTTGACAAAGGGAGCGGAAAATTTATCGCTGCGAGCAGAAGTTTACAATGAATTGGGTAAATCTTACAAGCAAGAGGGACAATTTTCGACGGCAATGAGTGAGTATCAAGCATCGCTGGAAATTAGCCGCACACTGGGAAACCGTCGCGGTGAAGCTAATGCTTTGTATTATTTGGGGAATGTCTGTCAGGATTTGCGAGATTGGCAACAGGCGACTGTTTTTTATCAGCAAGGTTTAGAGATTGCACAAGAAATTGGAGATATCTATTCTCAAGCTAGCACCTACCCGCAGTTAGGATGGGTGGCACAGCAAATGGGGAATCTGACTGAAGCTGAGCGTTATTATCAACACGCTTTACAGATTTTCAGCGCATTGGGCGATCGCTATGGTATGGCAAGTAGTTGGGGACTATTGGCAGAGCTCGAGGGAAATCGCGGCAATTGGGATGAAGCAGAGAGCTTGTACCGGCAATGTTTGGAATTAATGACAGAATTGGGCGATCGCTATGGTATCGCAACAAGTTGGGCATTGTTGGGACAGATCGAGGGAAATCGGGGCAATTGGGATGAAGCAGAGAGATTGTACCGCCAATCTTTGGAATTAATGACAGAATTGGGCGATCGCTATGGTATGGCAAAAATTTCGGGAGTATTGGGAGAGATCGAGCGAAATCGCGGCAATTGGGATGAAGCAGAGAGATTGTACCGCCAATCTTTGGAATTAAGGACAGAATATAATGATCGCTATGGTATGGCAACAAGTTGGGGAGTATTGGGATATATCGAGGGAAATCGCGGCAATTGGGATGAAGCAGAGAGATTGTATCGGCAATGTTTGGAAGTGGAGACAGAATTGGGCGATCGGTCTGGTATGGCAACTATGTGGGGAGTATTGGGATATATCGAGGGAAATCGCGGCAATTGGGATGACGCAGAGAGATTGTATCGGCAATCTTTGGAATTAATGACAGAATTGGGCGATCGCTATGGTATCGCAACAAGTTGGGCATTGTTGGGACAGATCGAGGGAAATCGTGGCAATTGGGATGAAGCAGAGAGATTGTACCGCCAATCTTTGGAATTAATGACAGAATTGGGCGATCGCTCTGGTATGGCAACTTCGATCGGTTGTCTGGGAGAAACGGAACTCGGTAGAGGCAACCTAGATGCAGCAGAACCGCTTTTACAAGAAGCTTTAGTGAAAATGCAAGAACTAGGAATGACTTGGCATATTGCCGAGACTAACTACGATTTAGCACAGCTTTACCGCCAGCGCAACTACCCAGAACTTGCCCAACAACATTACAACAGTGCCCATCAAATATTTCAACAATTGGGAGCCGCGAAAGACTTAGAAAGAATCGAGCGAGAGTGGGAATCCGATTAAGTTCACTCAATAAATGCCGCAGGCGATAGGTGGAAAAACTCAGCTAATTTCTGAATTTGACTCACCGTCAGTTCCCTGTTACCATTCAACACCTCAGCCACCAGAGACTCAGTAGCAAAAATATCAACCAAGTCTTTTTCTGAAAGCTCAGCTTCAACCATCAAAGCCTTGAGCAATTTAATCCCCTTCAGCACAGGCATTGGCTCATGTTTTTGTTCGTAATCATAGACAAGAATACCGAGCACATTTAAGTAATCTCGGTCATCTTGCGTCAGTTTTCGGCGATCCAAAATATAATTAATCCGATTTTGGGTAGCAATTAACTCAGCTTCACAACTAATCGGGCGCGGGGGAAAAGCTACGATTAACTCAATGTAATCGCTACTAGGAGTTTTCAAACCAATCGTCATTTTTCCAATTCTCCTTGTCGTATTCTGAATGAATTAATACACTGCGGACGAATACTATTTGGTATTCATAATCAATAAAACAGATTAGCCGATAATTATTGCCACCAATATTAAAGACTGTAAAATTACCTACTAAGTCAGCGGAGGGAAAGACTTGGCGTACCTCGACAAAATTTTGCCATTCAGCCTCAGAAGTACGCTGATACCATATTAATAGACTTGGTTCAGCATTGGGGTGTTTTTCCCAAAATTCTCTCAGTGGTTTTCGGCTGATGACACGCATTAGATAATTATTTTATTCCTTGCTTGATAAGTATCATAGCTTTTAAGGTGCGTCAGCTTGGAGATTTTCGATTATTGATACAATTGTCGAAGCTGACACACCCTACGATTACACCACCAATCAACCAAAATTCAACGGATCGACATCAATAATTAAACTAACAGAACGCGGCGTGCGATCGCGCAATCCGATCAAATCCGACAAATCCACCGACTCATCCAAAGGCAACTTCAGCAAAATCTGCCACCGATAGCGATTTGCCACCCGCATAATCGCCGCAGGTGCAGGCCCCAACAATTCACACCCCGGTACAGACAATCGCTCAATATACTCCTGACAAACAGACGCCAATTGTACCGCCGTCACCGCAACTTCCGCCGCATCTGCACTGCTCAATCGCAACAATACAAGCCGCCCCGAAGGTGGATAATTCAGCGCCGCTCTTTCTGCTAATTCTGTTTCCACAAAACCCGCATATTCGTGTCGCCTAACTGCTTGAATAACCCGATGTTCGGGAGTGTAAGTTTGAATAATTACCCGCCCCGGATCGTCGCCTCTGCCCGCACGTCCCGCGACTTGAGTTAATGTTTGAAAAGCTCGTTCGCTGGCCCGATAATCGGATAAGTTTAGCAACCCGTCAGCAGACACAACTCCCACCAATGTGACTCCAGCTAAATCTAACCCTTTCGTCAGCATTTGCGTACCCAACAAAATGTCAGCTTCCCCATTAGCAAATTGCGTTAACAATCTGCGGTGGTCGCCCTTATTTCTAGTCGTATCGCTGTCAAACCGAATAGCCCGCAATTCAGGAAACAATCTCGTTAATTCCTGTTCGACTCGCTGAGTGCCACTGCCAAAGTTTTTGAAGTAAGGAGAACTGCAATCCGGGCAGTTTTGGGGGTGTCGTTCCGTGTGGTTGCAGTAGTGACACCGCAATATTTCTGCTGTTCCTTCGCCGACGTGGTGATAAGACAGGGAAACATCGCAATTCGGGCATTCCATCACATAGCCGCAACTCCGACAAGAGACAAAGGTACTGTGTCCTCTTCTGTGAATAAACAGGATACCTTGCTGTTGTCTTGCTTGCAATTGTTCCAGCGCGTTTTGCAGGGAAGCGCTGAAAATTGAGCGGTTTCCTTGTCGCAATTCTTGGCGCATATCGACTATTTCCACAGGCGGCATCGGGCGGGAATAAATGCGATCGGGCAATGATAAATAATGGATATTTGGTAACGAGTAATAATCTCGGCGCGTCCCGACAAAAGTCTCTAAAGCAGGCGTTGCGGAACCTAAAATTAAGGGACAATTTTCTAATTCGGCGCGCCATTTGGCAACGGTGCGGGCGTGGTAGCAGGGGGCTGGTTGGTCTTGTTTGAAGCTGCTGTCGTGTTCTTCATCGAGGATAATTAAGCCGAGGTGAGGTAATGGCGCAAAAATGGCCGATCGCGTGCCGATGACAATTTGCGGCGTTCCAGTCAGCATCTGACGCCATGTATCGTAACGTTCGCCGTCGGATAGGGCGCTGTGGTACACGCAAATTTGTTCGCCAAAACGGGCTCGGAATCGATCGGTAAGTTGCGGTGTCAAACCGATTTCGGGAACGAGTACGAGGGCGGATTTGCCACTGGCTAAGATTGGGGCGATCGCCTGCAAATACACTTCGGTTTTCCCGGAACCTGTAACGCCATGCAGCAGCACTTGACGGAATCCCGAAAAAGAGTTAATAAACGCTAAGGCTTGAGCTTGAAAATGAGTTAAAGTTTTCGGTGCATCGGGCAATTGAGAAATTCCGCGATCGCCCCTGAGCACTTCCCTTTGATCGATAACAACACTACCTTTTTGCTCCAAATTTTTGACAACAGAAGAACTCGCGCTGCAAATTCTCAACAAATCATTCATCCACATTTCACCGCCGCCACGCCGCAAAACTTCCAATACTTCTTGTTGCCGCTTGGTTAAATCTGTGACAAATGCACTAGCAATTAATGTCACTGCCGGTTTGAGTTGTGGTTTGGGAGGATTGGGAGGTTCTAAATAACTTTCTACCCAACCGCGTTTCAATAAATCTTTCAATCCCCGATAACTTCCCTTGACTTGTCGCTGGAGGTATTGCCAAGTGTAATCGCCGTTTTTTTGAGCTTGCAGCAATTGCAAAATTTGACTGGCTGCGGGATTGAGAAATGTTTCGGCATTCGGAGAAATTGCGTCCTTAATTAAGCGAATTCGGCGCACGGAACGGCTTAACAAACCGGGCGGCAGTGAGGCTCTAATTACTTGAATTAATGGTGTGCAATAATAGGTGGCAGTGCGATCGAGCAATTCCCAGTAATTAGGCGGGAAAAAACCCGCACTGACAACATCTTCGACATCTTTAACCCGCGCCGGATCTAAGTCGGGCGGCAGTTGAGAAATGAACCGAATCGCGATCGCCCCTACCTGTTGACTGCCAAAGGGTACACTCAAAATATCCCCTGGTTGCACGGTAAGTTCCGCAGGTAAACGATAGGTAAATAACTTATTTTCCTCCCCAGGGGAGTCCCCCGCAACCCTGAAAGGAGAGTCCACCAATACCTCGATCCACTCTGCTTGCACGGTGGGGCGCTGTGGCGGTTCGCTGCTGCCGTAGGATGCCCCGGCTTCTGCCGCTATAGGGGTTGACAAACCAAAAGTGACAGTAGACATAAGGTTGCACATCAAACTAGGAGGATCTGCGGTCAAAGGGAGTTTTCATAGAAACAATACGGGAAGCGGGAAACGAGCGCGGCTTTAGCCCGCTCGTGGGAAGCGACGCGGGGATGGAAGTCCCCGTGTCTTTGTTGCTATTTCTGTTGAAATATTGTATTATAATCCAGAAGTGAGTAAGAACAACCATCTACGTGTAGAGACATCCTAGTGCGGAGAAATTCCCGCCCCTGGAAACAACGGTCAAGTGCAAACTTGATGACAGTATGACAGTAAAGGGCAAGTAATAGCAGGTTGTTGAGCGTACCGCATTTTGGCAAGGGCGATGGGTTCGGAAAGCAAAACGACAAAAGTAGCTAGAAACCTAAACTTGATTTGGGCGACTAAGTAGACGGCGTTTGGCGGTCGTAGCGAGAATCAGACTTTAGTAATAACTAAAGCTATTCTGTTAGCAGAATCTCAGTGGCTTCAGCCCGCTTGAGTGTCAATATCCCTCAGTTTAGCTCGATCGATCGATCTTAGCTGCGGGAATTGGCGATCGGAATCTCGATCGCGAATTCAGTCCCTTCTCCAATTGCGGATATGCACTCCAACCTCCCGCCGTGTTTGTCCACAACAATCTGATAGCTAATTGACAATCCCAAACCCGTCCCGTGACCAACTTGTTTTGTGGTGAAAAACGGATCGAAAATTTTCGCTTTTACAGATTCATTCATTCCCACACCGTTATCTTTGATGCTAATTCTGACCCAATTTTCGGAAATAATAGAAGTAGTAATTGTCATCTGGATAGGGTTTGCTTCTATCTCCTCCAGTGAAGACTTTTGCTCTCGCTCCCGCAGGGCATCAACAGCATTATTAATGATGTTCATAAATACCTGATTTAATTGTCCCGCATAACACTCTACCTTGGGCAAATCTCCATAGTTTTTAATAAAATTAATAGCAGAATGACCTGGTTTTTCTTTAGTTAAGTGCTGCAAAATTAACAAGGTGCTGTCAATTCCTTCGTGAATGTTAACGGGTTTCTTTTCACCTTCATCTACCCTCGCAAAGTTGCGTAAAGTCAGGACTATTTCGCGGATGCGCTCGGAGCCAACTTTCATTGAGGAAAGAGTTTTCAACAAATCTTCGCGCAAAAAGTCGATGTCAATTTTTTCCAAAAAATCTTCAATCTCTGGATCTGTTTCGGGATACCTATCCTGGTACATTGCTAGCAATTTTAAAAGGTCGCCAGCGTAGTCATTGACATAGGTAATATTGCCGTAAATGAAGTTGACGGGATTGTTGATTTCGTGGGCAATACCAGCTACCAAAATGCCCAAAGCCGACATTTTTTCGGCTTCGATCAATTTGATCTGTGTTGTTTGCTGGTTTAAGAGAGCTTTTTCTAGCGTAGAGATTCTTGCTTTTAAAATATTTTCGGAATCTTTAAATTCCTCACTGAGTGTTTTTAGCAAAGATTCTTTTTGGTGATTAATGACTTGTAATTGGCTGCGTTCGGTTTCCGAAGTTTCAAGTTTTTCCCGCAGGATTCGATTTTCTTTTTCTAGCTCTTTGATTCGGTTGTCCCAGTCTGTTGGTTCCATCGGCTATTATTTTGAACCTAAAAATAGTGTCATAACAGTTTTATTAGGAAATTTAGTTGCACCCTTTACCTAGTTAGAATCGCGGCACACATCGCCTAGCCAATTTTGTCCTAAAAATTCCACACTTCCTTTAATTGGCTCGATCTAAAAATCTTATCTAATATACATTCAAAATGTCAACATATTAATAACAAATCTGGTTAAAACCGATCGCTACTTTTATTCTCGGCTCTCGCATTTGCGTGGTTTTCATCCGATTGTTGATAAATAAGCAGGCCGATCGCAAACTTATAAAGGCGGGCCCAGCGCGAAAAATTGCCCGATTCAGACAACTTTTGTATAAAACCCGCCGGCAATGCAAAGCGAAAATATTAAATGTGAGTGCGATGGAGTGGGGGCGACGGGAAAAGTGATCTCGACTGGGCGCGCGAGATCCCACAAGCAATCTCAACTACCAAGGCACTTGCTCTATCCCAGAACGCAATCACACTATACCATTGCTGAGAAATCTCAGTTTAGTGTGTCGATCGTACTCACACACCCGCACCATTTTGTGCTAATAACTACTACTTGTGACAACATCGACACAGCAGTTTATATTTGGAGAGTAATTGATGTCAGGTAGCGAAGTTCGTGCAGACTTTTGGATGAGCGAGTACATTACCCCTTGGGATATTTACGTTCACGGCGTCATCGCCGTGCTCGCTTACAAAAAAACTGCCTATCAAGAAATGTACGTAGTTCAAACCGGTATCTACGGGAAAGGCTTAGTTTTGGACGGTAAGTGGCAATCTTGTACAGGCGACGAGTTTCTGTACCACGAACCCCTGGTGCACCCAGCCATGATGTGTCACGGTTCACCCAAAAAAGTCCTCGTTCTCGGCGGCGGAGAAGGAGCTACAATTAGAGAAGTGCTGCGGTGGAAAACAGTTGAAAAAGTCGTGATGATCGACATTGACAGCGAAGTAGTAGAAGCTTGCCGCGAACACCTGCCCGAAATGCACCAAAATGCCTTTGACGACCCCCGCTGCGAAGTAGTAATCGGCGATGCTTTGGACTATTTAGATAAAACTGACAATGATTGGGATATTGTCATTTCTGACTTGTCCGATCCCATTGAAGAAGGCCCATCTTTCCAGTTGTTTACCAAGGAGTATTTTGAGAAAGTTCGCAGCGTAATGTCACCTAACGGATATTTCGTAGTGCAAGCGGGCCCCGTTTCTCCGGCAGAAATGAAAATGCACGCTCGCATTGTAAATACCCTGAAATCTGTTTTCTCCAATGTTCAATCCTGCACCAGCTTTATTTCTACTTATGGAGCTCCTTGGGGTTTTGCGATAGCTTCTAATCAAGAAATAAATACGCGACCAGATCCCGAAGCTACTGACAAATTACTCGCCGAGAAAACAACAGGCGGGTTGCGGATGTTCGACGGAATTACACTGTTGGGGTTGATGCAGCTTCCCGGTCACTTACGACAGGTAATCGCCGCTGAAACCGAAGTTTACACTATGGCAGCACCGCCTAAGTTTTTCGGGAAAGGTTCGGTTGGTCAGTGAAGTTAAATTGAAAGAGAAAACTCGTTTGGAGTAACTGAGATGGGCAATTTAATTCGCATAGTCGCTGCAATTTTTGTTCCCCCTCTGGGCGTATTTATGACGGTCGGCCTTGGCAGAGATTTTTGGATCAACCTGGTTCTAAGCTGTTTTTTCTTGTTTCCGGGTACGATCCACGCCATTTGGATAATTGCTAAGCACGATCGAGGTTAATCTCCTGTAGGGGCGGGTAAACCTGCAATAATTGCCAAAAACCGACAATCTCAAAAACCCGCCCCCACCCAACTAATAGCCTGTATCAACCTTTATTTATAAAATACTGGAATAATGCAGATTGAGTTGGGGGGGCGGGTTTATTTAGATCGTGAATTACCGTCAGAGATTTGTGGTGAACCCGCCCCTACGATACAAATCAAATTATTTCCTATTTTATTTATAAAATACGGGAATAATGCAGATTGATATTTACTGTTGGGCGGGGGCGGGTTTATTTAGATTATGAATTACAGTCAGAGATTGTTGGTGAACCCGCCCCTACGAGGTTTTATTGATTATTGCACCTCAATTTCTTCACAAACCAATTCAGCAATTTTTTTCGCCGCCCCCGATTCTCCCCGCACCGCACGCAAACGATCGCCCATCTGTGCTAATTTATCAGGATGGCTCAAATAGTCGATCGCCAATTGAGCAATTACTTCCGGTTCCAGCTTCCCAATCAACTCCGGCACAATCTCCTCCCGTGCCCAAATATTCGGCCAAGCATAAAGCTTTCCCTTTCCCAATTGCCAGATTAGCCAATTAATCACCGTAGCAAAAACTGAACCGACTAACGGCAAATTTGCCAGCAAACCCGGCAATCCGTCCCAAGCTTTCATCGCATCCAATTGCTGCGTCGGAATCAAAACAATCATCGGTACAGCTAAGGAACCCAATTCCGCAGTATTCGCTCCCACAGTAGTTAAACATAAGCTGCATTCTGATAGCAAATCGTAGGCGGGTGTCTGCGTCCAAAGTTCTACTTGCAGCTTATTTGCTGTCTCCAAAAACGGCGGTTCTGTTAAATGAAGTTCGGCGCTGGCGTTCTCAAATAAATGCAGGCAAGGATTTTGTTTGGGGTCGGCAAAACGTGCTAGAGTTTGCACATCTAAGGTAGGAGCAACGGGAATTACAAAGCGAGTTTCAGGGCGGAGGCGATGGATAGATTGGGCGATCGACAAACATAACGGTACACCTAAAGCTAATTTAGCCGCTTTAGAACCGGGCAACAATCCAATTAATTCTATTTTCCGTAGGGGCGGTGCCCCCGTGCCCGCCCTGCCCGATTTCCCGTTCCCTACTTCCGCGATCAAATCTCCGACAACTGTAAATTTCTTAGCATATTTTTGGGGAATTTTAGCAAAAACTTGTGGTTTCATCGCCGCAAATTTATCAATCCAGCGATACCACCGCGCGTCCCATTCAGCATAAATAACAGTGCGATATTTGAGTCTTTTGCCAATAACAACTGTAAAAAATTGATCGCCGCCTAAAAACAAAACAACTCCTGTTTCATACCAATCCCAATTTTCAGCCGTTTTGCCCGACAATAAGAATGGAAAAAAATGCTCCGGTGCTTGCACTCTGTCAACTTCTGGGTAGGAACAAGCGATTTGCGCTTCTTTCCCGGTGGCGTGCGGACAGGGGGACAGCACCACAGAGATTCGCGCTTGAGTGCCCGCGTTTGCCAATTGCTCGCGCAAAGCTTGCACGGCGGGACGCACCCAAGTTGCCAATTCTCCGGGGCCGTTGGAGAGGATTAAAATATCGACTGCCATAGGATTTAATATTTGAGAGGATACAAGGGAGAATTTATGACAGATTTAATTGATGCCGTCAAGACGGGTGATGTTGCGGCTGTAGAAAGTGCGATCGAACAGTGTGCAGATATCAATGCTAAAGATGAGGAAGGCGGGACTGCTTTGACGGCTGCGGCTGAGGCTGGCAATTCGGCGATCGTCAAAAAATTGCTGGCTGCAGGTGCCGGGCCCAACAGTCAAGATAATGACGGGTGGACGGCGTTAATGAGTGCCGCTGCTGCCGGACATACGGAGATTGTACAGCTTTTGCTGGAGGCGGGAGCGGATGTGAATGCTAAAACTAATTTTGGTTTGACGGCTTTGATGAGTGCTGCAGGCAGCGGGCGCACTCAAGTTGTGGAAGTTTTAATCGATAAAGGAGCTGATATCAAAGCGTATGATAATAATACTTGGACTGCGTTAATTTGGGCGTCTTCGGAGGGTCACAAAGATGCGGTTGAGGTTTTGAAGCTAGCGCGCGATCGGCATTAAAAACTTAGAAACCGGGTTGATTCGATAAATCCGGTTTCTGGAGGGTACAATTAATTATCGTACTTCCCAGCAGCAATCAGGCAAATCCCGAATAGCTTCGAGATTTCTAGCCAAGTAGAGATAGAGAACCTCTAGATTCTGGTAATAGATTCAACTTAAGATTTCCGCCGCGTTCAATAACAGCGATCGTGTCAAATCTACTAATTTCGTAATCTCCATTGGGACTTAATACTGACAAGCCGTTCGTCTGGATAGCTAAATCTCGATTGTTGTTGATGGGAAATACCAAGAATTGATCTAAGGGACTTCCCTCAACAAAAATATCTGATGCTAGCTGAATGCTATCCTGACCTTCGGTAAAGTTCCGAATTGTAGCAAAACCCGGCCCGATATAGAGCCTTGTTGGGGAACTGTATCCCTTACCACCAGTACCTTGCATAAGGTCTCCGAGTACGAATTTATCGTGGCCGCTACCGCCAGTGAGAGTATCGAATTCATTACTGCAGTCACTTTCATAATTTCGACCTGGGATGGAAAAGGCACCACCTGTACCTAAACCTACTTCAACTCCCATTAATTCGGTATTTCCCACCCCAGCACCGGCAATCATGTCATTCCCGGAAGTTCCGATAAAAGTCGCAGAGCGGCTTGGATCGGAAGTTCCGAACTTGAAGTAGTGTTCGCGACCGGTTTTCAAGGCTCCAGATTCGACAAGCGGCAGAACATCGGAGTATTTGTTTAAGTATTCTGTTTCAAAAAATGAAGTTCCAAACTGACCGTCTTTGAGACCGAATTCAATGAAATGCTGGTAGCCGTTTTTAAAAGTTCCATTCTGAATAAACGGCTGCAAGTGTTGGTTATTTGCTACATAAAACGCTTCGTCATACTCAGGCGATACGCGCGTGCGACCTTCTTCGTAACCATATTGGATAAAGTTGTCTAGTCCGGTCGCAAAAGGTGCATTTGGGTTGTTGGGGGTGCGGACTAAAGCAGCGATATCTGGGTTGCCAGCGAGGTAAGTAGCTTCGTCAAAATATCGCGATACTTTGGTTAAGCCGCCTGCTTCACCAAAATTTTGAAAGTGTTCTAGTCCCGATTTGATGACTCCTGGATCAATGGCTGGTTTGACCCAAGGATATTGATCGAGGTAGTATTTTTCGTCAAAAATTGCGTAACTAGCTATTTTTTGTGGCGGCGACTTTAATGAGCTGTTTATGACTTTATCAATCATCCGAAACTGAGACAATTACCCGATCGGGTGATTTTTTCCAAGTGTCAAATCTCACTTAAACTCTATGTTTTCTAGCCGAGGAAAGTGAGACCGACTGGAGGACTAAACGGATTTATCATCTCAATCGTTTGCAGAGTTAGATTTGATCCGCCCTGAATTCTGGCAAGTGTATCTCCAGATTTTTGAATTAATAAGTCCGCCCCTGATGGAAATATACTCAGTTCATTAAAGCTTTCCACCAACTGAATAAAATCTTTTCCTTTTTCAAAATTGACAATCCTGGCCTCCCCACTGCCCGTATAGAAATCTACCCGGCTGATAAAACTACGTCGGTTGTTGGGAACAGCATCTCCGAGTACGAAGTAATCAATGCCAGAAGTGCCAATCAATGTATCGAATTCAGTGGTAGTCAGGAAAGGCTCTCTCGTGATGTCATCCAATTTCAAAGCGTCATACTTATTCTTATTAATCCCAAAAGGTGGATTAGGGCCGGCGAAAGCTACTTGCAGTCCGATAATTTGATTTTTTCCCGCTGTAAATCCCGTGACGATATCATTACCGTTGGTTCCTGTAAAAAATCCGTATCGATTTGACTCAAATTGCCCAAAATTTAGATAGTGTTCTCGACCCGTTTTTAAACTTCCAGCCTCCACAACTGCCGCCACATCTGGGTTATCTCCCAAGTAACGTGGTTCAAAGAAACTTGTCCCGTACCTACCTTCTGTTTTTCCGAATTGGATAAAGTGTTGAAAGCCGGATTTAAAAATTCCGTTCTGCACGAAGGGAGTTATTTCCGGGTGGCGCTTTAAATAAAAAACTTCGTCGTAGTCAGGCGATACTCGCGTGCGACCTTCTTCGTAACCAAACTGGATAAAGTGGTCTAAACCTGAAGCAAAAGGTTGGTTTTGGTTGTTGGCGGTGCGAACAAAGGGTGCAATATCTTGATTTTGAGCTAGATATGTATCTTCGTCAAAGCACCGCGATATTTTTGTGAGGCCGCTGGCTTGACCGTATTTTTCAAAGTGTTCTCTTCCCGATTGGATGATGCCTGCATCAATGGCTGGTTTCAGCCACGGATATTGCGAAAGGTAGTATTGTTCGTCGAAGATATCGTAATTCATAGTTTGCAGTTTAAAGAATGTAAAGTGCGTTAGCGAAGCCCTCGAAGAGGATCGTACTTTTTTATAGCACATTAGCCTACAACCACTAAAAAATCATTAATCATCAGCATTAGCTAATGACTAATGACCAATGACTAATGACCAATGACTAATGACCAATGACCAATGACTATCCAATCAAGAAAGTACCGTTACCGTTAGATTCTTGGAAAGTTAAACCCAAGGTTGCTGCTCCTTCAATCACGCCGAGCACATCTCCAAAACGCTGGATTGCCAAATTGTTGCCAACCGGAGTCAGGCTGTAGCCGTCGTTTAAAGAATTTCCTTGCAGTTGGATAAAATCGCTTTCTATGTTGAAGTTACGAATCGTAGCTTGACCGTTACCCAAATACAGCGGTGTCGGGGTGACATTCCCGGCTGTAGCAGGAACTCCCAGTACGAATCTATCAGCTCCCGGACTGCCAATCAGGACATCGAATTCATTGGTGCCAAAGCTTTCATACTGCCGGTTGCCCCTGGGATCGATACCTACTTCCACTCCAATCAGTTCGGTATTCCCCACACCAACACCAGTGAGAATATCGGTGCTGCGGCTACCAACAAAAGTTGCGTTGCGGCTTGGCTCGTTTTTCCCGAAATTGAAGTAGTGATCCCGACCAGTTCTCAGGGCTCCAGAGTTTATAAACGGCACAATGTCGGGGTTTTCTTTTAAGTATTCCGGTTCAAAAAATGAAGTTCCAAAACGACCTTCTTTTGAGCCGAATTGAATGAAATGCTGGTATCCCGATTTGAAAGGTGCATTGGGGCCGACAAACGATCGCAACTCTGAGTTATTTGCTAAATAAAAATCTTCGCTGTACTCAGGCGATACTGCGCTGCGGCGCTGTCCTTCATCGTAACCGAACTGGATAAAGTGATCGAGGCCTGTCGCAAAAGGTGCGTTTGGATTGATAGTGCGGACAAAGGGTGCGAGGTCGGGATTCCCAGCAAGGTAAGCATTTTCGTCAAAATAACGCGATACTTTAGTTAGACCGCCTTCTCGCCCGAATTTTTCAAAGTGTTCTCTCCCGGATTTGATGACTCCGGCATCAATGGCTGGTTTGATCCAAGGATATGAGGCGAGGTAGAATTGTTCGTCGAAAATTGCGTAGTTAGCCATGTTTCCCCCTAAAGTTTTGATGAGTTTGAGATTCTATAGCAATTAGTTCTCCATGAACTCGATCGCCGATCAGGAATTTACACAAAACAGACGTTATGAAAGGGTTTTAAATTCCTGGTAAAATGTCAATCTTTGTGACTCAGCAATTATCCCAAGGCTACATTCTGCTTTCAGCAATTATGCCTTTTTTTCCTCAGTTAATTGAGCGATCGCAAGTTCGATCACTTCTACAAAACTTGGAACTTTTTTCAGGATTTCTTTCTCAATCCTTGGTTAATTTTTAATTATTTTTCTCCCCATTATTACTTCATTACATACAATTAACTTTATGTCAAGTAAATTTTTGTAAAGAAAAAATGGAGTATTTGCTCAAGGAATTTATAAAAAAATGTAACGAAAAGTTGACCTAAATTTGTCGAATTGTGTCATGTGCAGGCTCAAATCGCCTAATGGCAAGCGTTTTCTGGTAAAAATGCTTATGGGATAAAAAAATTCCCGATTCCAGAAAACAGCATCTTAAAGGAGCCTAACCGGATGTTCACTCACGTCAAGCCCACCATTCGCCATGTCGTGCCGGAAAACTTGCAGGGGCGATCGCTAATGAAGGTGGTCTATGTCGTACTGGAACCGCAGTATCAAAGCGCCCTGTCGGCAGCGGTTCGATCGATAAACAAGAAAAATCCGAATTTGGCAATAGAAATCAGCGGCTACCTGATCGAGGAACTCCGCAGCCCGGAAAATTACGAAGCCTTCAAGCGGGATGTGGCGGATGCCAATGTATTTATTGCTTCTCTAATTTTCATTGAAGATTTGGCCGAAAAAGTGGTAGCGGCAGTTGAACCGCTGCGCGACAGCTTGGATGTCGCCGTCGTCTTCCCGTCGATGCCAGGGGTGATGCGACTCAATAAAATGGGCAGTTTCTCGATGGCACAGTTGGGACAAAGCAAAAGTGCGATCGGCGAATTCATGAAAAAACGGAAGGAAAAATCCGGGAGTTCCTTCCAAGACGGAATGCTGAAACTGCTGCAAACTTTGCCGAAAGTGCTGAAATATTTGCCCATCGACAAAGCCCAAGATGCGCGCAACTTCATGCTGAGTTTCCAGTATTGGCTGGGAGGTTCCCAAGAAAACTTGGAAAACTTCCTGCTGATGCTGTCACATAAATATGTATTCAAAGGCCAAGAACAGCTAACTTTCCAAGAGCCCGTTGTCTACCCGGATATGGGAATTTGGCATCCTTTGGCATCGTCGATGTTTGAGGATGTAAAAGGATACCTCACCTGGTACAACGCCCGCAAAGATATTTCCGCAGACCTCAAAGACCCCCTCGCACCTTGCATCGGCTTGGTGTTGCAGCGGACTCACTTAGTCACCGGAGATGACGCGCACTATGTAGCAATGGTGCAGGAATTGGAGGCAATGGGGGCGCGGGTGGTGCCGATTTTTGCCGGCGGTTTGGACTTCTCGAAACCAGTGGAAACTTTTTTCTTGGAAGTTGGAACCAAAGGTGTTGCGCCACTGCCGATCGTTGATGCGGTGGTTTCTCTGACTGGTTTTGCCCTGGTGGGCGGCCCGGCGAAACAAGATCACCCGAAGGCGATCGAGACTTTGAAAAAGCTAAACTGCCCTTACATGGTGGCTTTGCCGCTGGTTTTCCAAACGACGGAAGAGTGGGAAAATAGCGATTTAGGCTTGCACCCGATTCAAGTTGCTTTGCAAATTGCGATTCCCGAGTTGGATGGCGCGATCGAACCGATTATATTGTCGGGAAGAGATGGCGCAACTGGCAAGGCGATCGCCCTACAAGACCGGATCGAAGCAATTTCCCAGCGCGCCATGAAATGGGCAATGCTGCGCCGCAAACCAAAATTAGATAAAAAAGTTGCGATCACAGTTTTCAGTTTCCCGCCGGACAAAGGCAACGTCGGAACTGCCGCGTATCTGGACGTTTTTGGCTCGATTTACCAAGTATTGAAAGCCTTAAAAGGCAACGGTTACGACTTGCCAGAATTGCCGGATTCCGCCGAAAAACTGATGCAAGAAGTCATCCACGACGCAACAGCCCAATACCAAAGTCCCGAATTAAATGTTGCTTACCGGATGTCGGTAGCTGAATACGAAGAGTTCACTCCTTACTCGGAACGCTTGCAAGAAAATTGGGGCCCGCCTCCGGGACATTTGAACAGCGACGGACAAAATTTGCTGATTTTCGGCAAACATTTCGGCAATGTGTTTATCGGAGTGCAACCTACTTTTGGATACGAAGGCGATCCGATGCGGTTGTTATTCTCTCGTTCTGCCAGCCCGCACCACGGTTTTGCTGCTTACTATACATATTTGGAGCGCATTTGGGGTGCGGATGCGGTGCTGCACTTTGGCACTCACGGTTCGCTAGAATTCATGCCCGGTAAGCAGATGGGAATGTCTGGGGAATGTTATCCTGACAGTTTGATCGGCAAAATTCCTAACCTCTATTATTACGCCGCCAACAATCCCAGCGAGGCAACAATTGCTAAGCGTCGCAGTTATGCTGAAACAATCAGCTATCTGACTCCTCCGGCTGAAAATGCTGGTTTGTACAAAGGTTTGCAGGAACTCAGCGAGTTAATTGCTTCTTATCAAACTTTGAAAGAGACTGGGCGTGGTGTGCCGATTGTGGATGCGATCGTCGAAAAATGCCGTCTGGTGAATTTGGACAAAGATATCGCCCTACCTCCCGAACAAGAAAGAGGGGTTGCTGCGGGAATGACTTCGGAGGAACGGGACAATTTAGTTGGCTTGGTTTACCGCAAGTTGATGGAGATTGAGTCGCGGTTGTTACCTTGCGGTTTGCACGTTATCGGTAAGCCGCCGACTGCTGAAGAGGCGATCGCAACTTTGGTGAATATCGCCAATTTAGACCGCGAAGAAGACGGGCTGATCAGCTTGCCACGGATTATTGCTAACAGTCTCGGACGCGATATCGGCGAAATTTACACCAACAGCGACAAAGGCATTTTAAGTGATGTCGAATTGCTGCAAAACATCACCTTGGCCTGTCGGGATGCCGTTGGCGCTTTGGTGAAGGAACAAACCGATGCTGAGGGTAGAGTTTCCCTTGTTTCTAAGTTGAATTTCTTCAACATGGGCAAGAAAACACCTTGGCTGGAAGCTTTGCACGCCGCCGGTTACAAAAAAATCGATCCTGAACCGATTAAACCGCTGTTTGAGTATCTGGAATTCTGCTTGCAGCAAGTTTGTGCTGACAACGAATTAGGCGCTTTGTTGCGCGCGTTAGAAGGCGAGTATGTTCTGCCCGGCCCCGGTGGCGATCCGATTCGCAACCCGGATGTTTTGCCGACTGGCAAGAATATGCACGCTTTGGACCCGCAGTCAATCCCTACAACGGGGGCGGTTAAGTCTGCTAAGCTTGTAGTCGATCGGCTGTTAGAAAGACAGCGCGTTGATAACGGCGGAAATTACCCAGAAACGATCGCCGTTGTGTTGTGGGGAACCGACAACATCAAGACATACGGCGAATCCCTCGCCCAAGTAATGTGGATGGTGGGAGTGAAGCCAGTTCCCGACGCATTGGGCCGAGTAAACAAACTCGAATTGCTTTCTTTAGAAGAGTTGGGACGCCCTCGGATCGACGTAGTAATTAACTGTTCCGGCGTCTTCCGCGACTTGTTCATCAACCAAATGAATTTGTTAGATAAAGCCGTGAAAATGGCAGCGGAAGCCGACGAACCGTTAGAGATGAACTTCGTCCGCAAACACGCCCTGAAGCAAGCGGAAGAAATGGGAATCAACCTGCGACAAGCAGCAACCCGGGTATTTTCCAATGCCTCAGGTTCCTATTCATCTAACATCAACTTGGCGGTGGAAAACAGCACTTGGGAAAGCGAAGCCGAGTTGCAGGAAATGTACTTAACTCGCAAATCCTTCGCCTTTTCTTCCGACAATCCCGGAACAATGGAACAAGACCGGCAGATTTTTGAATCATCCTTGAAAACTGCGGAAGTGACATTCCAAAACTTGGATTCTGCCGAGATTTCCCTAACCGACGTGTCGCACTATTTCGACTCCGACCCGACTAAATTGATCGGCAGTTTGCGCGCAGATGGGAAGCAACCGACATCCTTTGTTGCTGATACAACCACAGCCAACGCGCAGGTGCGGACGCTATCAGAAACCGTGCGTTTAGATTCGCGCACCAAGCTGCTGAATCCGAAGTGGTACGAGGGGATGTTGTCCCACGGTTATGAAGGCGTGCGCGAGATTTCTAAGCGTCTGGTGAATACGACTGGATGGAGTGCGACGGCGGGCGCTGTGGATAATTGGGTGTATGAGGATGTCAACACTACGTTTATTCAAGATGAGGAGATGCAGAAGCGTTTGCTTAACTTAAATCCTCATTCGTTCCGCAAGATTGTCAGCACTTTGCTTGAGGTGAATGGCCGGGGTTATTGGGAAACTTCGGAGAGTAATCTCGATCGTCTGCGTGAACTTTATCAGGAGGTGGAAGACCGGATTGAGGGGGTAGAATAAACCTCCGAATTTCGGACGATCGCCTTTAATCTGTAGGGACACAGCAATGCTGTGTCCTTATATTTTTGGGAGGGTTTTGATGAGTAGGAAGCGATCGCCCTCACAACTCACTCAATATGCTACAATCCTTAATAAAGGTCGTTTAGCCACGATAAAATACCGCTATGACTACCCTCACCCTCAACCTCAACCCAATTATTAAGCTGACAGACGATCAGTTTTTTGAACTCTGTCAGGAGAATGAAAATATTAGATTGGAACGCACAGCGAAAGGAGAATTAATTATCATGTCACCAGCAGGAGGAGAAACTGGAAACCGGAATGGAAGATTAACCCAGCAATTATTTAACTGGGCGGATAACGATGACAGCGGTATTGCTTTTGATTCCTCAACAGGCTTCAAACTTCCCAATGGGGCCGATCGCTCTCCTGACGCTTCTTGGGTAAAATTAGAACGCTGGAATGCACTAACTTCCGAACAACAAAAGAAATTTCCCCCCATTTGTCCTGATTTTGTGGTCGAGTTAATGTCTCCCAGCGATAGTTTGAAAGAAACTCAGGATAAGATGAAAGAGTATCGCGATAATGGTGCACGTTTGGGTTTGTTAATTAATCGCAAATCGCGACAAGTAGAGATTTATCGTCAGGATCAAGAAGTTGAAGTGCTAGAATCTCCAGCCGCTGTATCAGGTGAAGATGTTCTCCCCGGATTTATTTTGAATCTTGAGTCGATTTGGTAAAGTACGCGCGTGCGAAGCTATCCCGCAGGGAATCGCACCTGTCCAATGTTCAATAGAGTAAAATAGAGTTAAAGTTCTCGTGGAGTATTTGCAATGGTTCAAACCCTGGCGTACAGTAAAGAAGAGCTTGCAGGTTCTCACCTGATTTTACATGATATCAGTTGGGAAACCTACGAACACTTGTTAGAAATATTTGCCGAACGTTCAACGCCGCGCATGACTTACTATCAGGGAACTTTAGAACTCATGGTACCTTTACCAGAACATGAGAGGTATAGCTGGACTCTCGGTCGGCTAATTGTAGCGCTGTCTGAGGAAATTGGGATTGAAATTATCGGATTAAAATCATCTACTTGGCGTTCGGAACCGAAAAAAGCTGGCAACGAAGCTGATGAATGTTTTTATATCCAAAATGAAGCTTTAATGCGGGGAAAGTTAACTATCGATCTCAAAAATGACCCCCCGCCAGACTTAGCTGTGGAAATTGATTTGACTAGCTCATCTATCCATAAAATGGCGGTTTATGCGGAACTTAAAGTGCCGGAGGTTTGGATTTGGAAGAAGGGGAAACTAATAATTAACATTTTAAATGATAGGGGTTATGTCGAATCGGAAACCAGTTTGGCATTTGCCTCGTTTCCTGTCAAAGAACTCGCACAGTTTATGCGCCTCGACTCAGAAAAGGGAGAGAATGCGAGAATTAGAGAGTTTCGGGAATGGGTGCGATCGCACTTAAATTAAATCCGGGTTTGTTACCCGCTTTATGAAATACGATCGAATTTATTCGATCGAATAAAGACGGCGGTTGAAACCGCAACTACACGAACAAAGTCCGCCTGCGCGGACTAAGAAGACTGAGTTTTTACATACTGTTTCACCACTGAATTCAAACTAAACAAAGTTATCTGTTCCTGTTCCTGCGTATCCAATAAAAACCGATTTCCAAGAGATCGCACTGCATTGACTATTTCTGACGGCGAAAATGGTATTTTGTTGAAAATTTGCGACACAGCAACGGGTTCAGGTTGATTAGCCAGGTGAACCATCACTGCCAATTCTGGCTGTGTCAAACGCCCAAAAGGTTGAGATAACTGAGATTGCAACCCTTCATCTAAAATCGGCATCTCGCACTGCAAAAACTCAGAAACTCTCCCCCCAAACAACTCTTGAATCAGCGTTGCAGTGAACTCCAACCACAGAGAATTGCCTTGATAAATGTCAATCAAAGTTTCCCATGTTTCCTCATCGGATAACTTTTGTGAGTTCAAAATTTCTTTAGCTGCTTCTCCCAAACTTCCCAATACAAAACATCGAACGGGATGATGATCTTTTGATAATCTGGCAATTTCTCTGGGTTTTTCCCAACTATTCAATATCAAACAACTTTGATGACAAACTTCGGCAATTAGTTTAAAAAATAACTGATAATCTTCATATCCAGTTTTATATTGTCCCGCTAGTTGCCCGCTGCCCAAAAGCATCTGTACGTCATCGAGGACAATCAGACATCGGTTTTTTCGCAGGTAATCGAGGATTTGGCCAATCTTGGTTTCGATGTTTTGGGGAATTTCTGATTGTTGGGAAAAGATTTGCAGCAGGTTGGTGAGGGTTGCATCGAGGGTTGGGGAAAAGCCGAGGCTGCGATAGATGACGTAATCGAATTGGGTTTTGATGCGATCGATCAGGCTTAGGGAGAGGGTTGTTTTGCCGATGCCGCTGATTCCGAGGAGTGCGATGAGGCGTGTGCGATCGTGTGTTATCCAGTTTTCGAGGGTGGAGAGTTCAGAAGTGCGATCGAAAAAGGTGAATATTTCCGGTGAGTCGCCTAAGTCTATGTGGAGTTGTTTAGAAGTTTGTTGGGGGTTTTGAGGTTCTGTTGGACTTCTCGCCCTTTCTTGACAAACATTGACGTTATTAAACGTGACATGATTGCTCAAAATAGCTGATGGAGAATTATAAAACTTTGCCCTTTCCAGTATCGCTCTAACATTTACTTTAGTAACGTCTTCGCCGAAGACATCTGATAATATCTTCCATAATTCAGAAGCAGCAACCCTAACATAACCTTCACTACAATTACGGTCTTGCGCTATTTTTGTTGCATATTTTCGACCTTGGAGCGTTTCTTTTAAAATAGCTTCTTGCAGGTCGTCTAAGTGCTTCCCTGTTTTAGAAAAAACTTTTTCATCGGCAAATCTTAAGACTTCCTTAAGCTCCATAGATCGCGTCTGGGGTAATTTTTAGTAATTATAACTTATTTTTTATAACTTTTTAGATAACAAAATATAACATTTTTTAAAGTGAGTGGGTGGGCGAGGCCGCAATGGGGTCGTTGTATGATTTTTGGAGTAGAGGTTGGTTGCACTGAGGGCGATCGGGCTACATCCGTTATTGTGGATATTTTGGGCATTTGCGATCGGAGTGTCCCGGGTAAGTCTCGACATTATCGGAGTCATCCTTTTACTATAGTGACGTTTAAGTGAGTAAGGTAACAAAAAATGGGTCAAAGAAATGAGGTTGGTGGGCCTGTATGTGGGCACTGCGGAAGCACCAAGATGAGTTACGTGCGCTCAAGAGTAATCAATAAATACACAGAAAGAGTTGTATATCAATGCCAGGATTGCAAAGAAGAAACTGCCATTGATACCGATTCACCCCCATAAAAGTTTGACTGAGTGACCCTCACGCGCTAGTGGAAAGGATGGAATAGGGTGCAGGGGACGATCGTTTCTTAAGCTCTCCGTTATACATAAAAGATTTGTCGATAATAATTGATAATGATGACATTAATTCTAATGGTAATTGTGATTGCCACTATTGCTTACTTTGTCTTAGTTAATAAAAAGGAAAATCAAACTCCTAGCCTTCCTAATCGTAATGAAATAAGATACCCGACTATTGATGAAAGTCAACTGAATGACGATCTGAGTTCAGCAGTAGGGATAGATTATCGAAACCTGCGGAAGTGTCTAGCAGTTAAAGATTTTGAATCCGCAAATAAGGAAACTAAATCTCTTTTTGAAAAAATTTCCTCTATAGACCTTGACCTAATGGATCCCGATCCTCAAAACAGGAAAATACCAAGAATTCCTTGCACAGATATATGTACTATAGACAGGCTGTGGGTCAAATACAGCGAAGGACGTTTTGGTTTTAGTGTTCAATTTATGATTTGGAGTGATATTTATCTTCGTCTTTACAATGAGAAAAAAGAATTTAACAGGCGAGAAAAAATTGAAAGTAGCGAGGACGAACTTGAATTATTAGCTAATTTCGATGCCATGTATAAATTCTATAACATAATAGGATGGGACGATTCTCGTCTAATTTATCAAGAGTCAGCACCAGAGGGTCATTTGCCCTCCATATTTTGGCATCGTCATCCATTTCATTACCGTACTATGGTAGGCGTGTTTCATCGACTTATGACCTGTCGTAAGTAGAAAAAAAGATACCTAGGCTCAGTCAACACATCGCCCAACTTAATCAAATGGATTCAACATTCTTAACCCATCAACGCGCTTAAAATCCTCAGCATTGCGAGTTACCAAGACACTTCTCTAAGTTGCAACTGGAATTCCAAAGCATCCACACGATACGGCAAAAAACCTCGCCATCTCTTGAGATTTTTCCTGGGCAATCTTTGACTGCTACCCTGAGTTTGGGTTGTTACCCGATCGCGCATCAAAGCTGACAATACTTCTAAAAGCTGCTGTTGCTCGTCAGGAGTAAGATTTTGAGCCTGACTCAGTACCTCGCTATAAGTAGACATAGGCTTTATGTGGAGATTTTTGGGCTGATTGTCATTATAGCAATTTAGGATCGAGGGAAGTGCGATCGCCCTTATTTCCCCAAAGTGCGATCGCCCTTTGCTTTCCCACACCAAACTAATTAATACCCTATATAAGCGGTTTTCTAAACCGATATCCATCAGGTTCTACAACCACAAATGCCCCTTTTAGTTCTACTTCCGAGTAATTTTCTATAACTCCTGCTAGTTCATTATGAACTTCATTCAGCATTTTAGGTAAGACTCGAAGGTAAATCACACCTGTTCCGATCGCCCTCACAAAAACAAGATTTCCGTAATCTCTGTCTCGCGTAACCAGGATGCGATTTTCTGCTTGCGCTACTCTCAGTATTTCTTCATCACTTGCTTGCGCTAGACCCATTTGAGCGACAACAATTACATCATGTCCTGCATCAATCAAAAACTTTGTGGTGACAGCATACACATCTTGATCAATCAGAAATTTCATAATTTAAGCTAATGCCAAATGCACATCTTCAGCCGCCACCAGTGCGATCGCATAACGCAAGCACGCCCGAATATCATCCATTTCCAGATCGGGATAGTAGTCTCGGATAATTTCTCCAAAAGAAAGCCCTTCATTTAGTAATTCGAGAACGCTCTGTACAGTAATGCGCGTACCCATTATGCAAGGCTTACCGAAGTGAATTTGAGGGTTGACGGAGATTCTGTCCATTTTGACCACAGAGCTATATGTCTCTTCTATTTTAAGTCATCAGGTAGGCGATCGCAACTTGTCTTTTTTCACCAGTCAGCTACTCGCCCTGATTTTTCCCAAGTACGATCGCCCTTATCTTCCCAAAGCGCGATCGCCCTTAATTTTCCCAAAGTACGATCGCCCTTATTTTCCTATCAGCCGATCGTACTCTGCGTGAGTACCAATCCAAAACCACAAAATACCTGTTTTAATTTCAATACCCAACGCCCGATAAGCTTGTCCGGCCCTTACAGACCAATAATTACCAACCTTCTTAAAATGCAGAGAAGGATGAGACGGATCTGCCTTCAGCAACTCATAACACTGATCTGCTGTAGCTTGTACATTTGATGGCAAAGCATTGTAACACTCCCAAAATTTTCTCCTTCGTATAGTGCATTAAATCGCTCGATAATTACCACTCTCACAATCTGCGTTCGCCTCTGCTGCTAAAGCATCCAGTTTACCCTCAGCAATATCTTTCTCTAACTGAAGATCCCATCGTTGGTAATCCAAATTCATAAACCACTCTAACAACTCTCCAATCTTGTTGGGCGGAAGTTGGAGAATCGCATTTTCTATCTGTTCAATACTCAACATAGGCTATCTTAACTTACACTAAAGTTCGTTAATTTTTTTGCTTGTTATTTATTCTATCTCAATTCGGGATTCGGGGAAAAGCGTTCGCCCTTATTTTCCCAAAGTGCGATCGCCCTTATCTTCCCAAAGTACGAGCGCCCTTATTTTCCCAAAGTGCGATCGCCCGTACTTTCTTATTTACTTAAGCCGTTGGATTATCTCCCTGATTCCGCTGATTTAGCAGGATATCAAGCATCCGCACAGTCTCGGTTCTTAAACCCACAATTTCAGCCTGTTGTCGGTCAATACTAGCCTGCTGTTGAGCAATCATTTGTAAAATTTGCAGCCGTTCTTCCCTTGCCTCTGCTGCCACATTAGCCAAAGCTTGAATGACGCGGGCGTTACTATCTACAATGCTAGCCAAGCGGTCTAGCCTATCATCATCCCAGCGCTCTGTACTCATATTTTTTTTTCTTTCCTCTGCTTTTTAGGATAACTTCAATTTTAGTTCTTTTGCTTCTGATGTCAACTCAACCGAATAGGTCATTACGATTTCATGCCAAGTTTTTGATAAACTTCCCCAGGTTCAAGACAGCTTTCTCCTGATTGTTTGCGCTTCATTGACTCTAACAATTTCTGCTTGACTTCTTCCTTAACTTCTAAACCTGCATCAGGATCGCCCAAATATTCTTCTAAACACTGTTCCACGGTATGCCGAATTAAGTCCCGCAATTGGTCAACTGTCATGTCTTTGACTTGCATCTTAATCTCCTCGTCTGTGGGATTATCAATAAATAATAGCAACTTTAGTACGGTTGTATCTCTAACTGAGCTATCCATTCCATGAATCTCGTTCCTGATTCACATACTCTTGAGCATCAATTCTATTCCACATTTCCTCACCCAACCCTTCTAATTCTAAAATGCTCCGCCTAGGTTTAGCCTGAACCCGCTGACGAACATATACTAATAATTCAGAGATGAGTCGCAGTTGCTCATCTGGTGCAAGTCTTAGAACCTGACTCAGTACCGTGCTGTAAGTAGACATAGACTCTGCATTAATATTTTTTGGCTGATTGTCATTATAGCAATTTAGGATCGAGGGAAGTACGATCGCCCTTATCTTCCTAAAGTGCGATCGCCCCAGAGCTTTCCCCCGATCGAACTTTGGGCAGTATTCTCGAAGGGCGAGCGCCTTTGTGCTCTATTATAAGTAGATACGTTTTCTATATACAGCCTCATGCAGTTTGAATATGACTATCTCGCGCAAACGACTTGAAGAATTAGAGAATATTCCAGAATCTGCGATCGATACCTCTGATATTCCTGAATTAGATGCGAATTTTTGGGAAAAAGCAAAACTCGTAACACCACTGACAAAACAAGCTATTTCTTTAAGAGTTGATAGCGATGTATTAGATTGGTTTAAAAGCCAAGGAAAAGGCTATCAATCTCTAATGAACGCTGTGCTGCGCTCTTATGTTGAACATCATGTAAAAAGCAGTGAATAAATAAATGTGCGATCTCCCTTATCTTCCCAAAGTGCGCCCTAATACACTTCACGACGATGAGCAATAACAGTCACAACCACACGCTTTTGCTCATCATCAATGTCATAAACTACCCGATAATCTCCAACGCGATAGCGATAGTATCCAGCTAATTCGCCTTTGAGTTGCTTAATATTTGGATGACTGCGAGGGTCTGTTTTCAACATCTCAAAACATCTATCTAGCTTGCGTTGTAAAGAAGCTGATGCTTCTTCAAAAAACTCCTGAGCATCAAAGCTAAGAACGACTGAATAAAACTTTAGACTTTCATCAGTATTTTCGTTTGAGTTGCTCAACAGAAGTCACCTTACCTGCAGCTACATCTTTTTGGGCTTTATTAAATACTTCAAGAAAACCGGGAATTTTCAATAATTCCACCGTAGCTTCATTGCTTTCACGTTCTGCTAAATAAGCTAAGAAATCAGCCACAACGATCAGCCGTTCAGGAGATAAGCGATCTATGGATTGCTTAAGATTCTGGCGAAGTTCTTGAGTTTTCATAGTTCATAGCTATTGAAAATTATTAGAGCTGGCTGTTTTATTATACCAGATAATCTGAAATTTTGCTCCTGCGGCCCTGATTTTCCCTGCAGTGCGATCGCCCTGAACTTCCCCTGCGTGGAAATTTAGTTGTGAGGAAGGTTGGCAGGAACTTTAATGTTATCACCTACGCTTCAAGCTCAGCACGCTGAGAAAAAAGCTCGACAAAACCATCTGCAAACCAACAGTCAGGCAAGTGAGCGAGGGAATAACCAAACGCAGAGTTTTAGAAGGATCGAGAGTACCAAAAGCCGTTTCGCTCCAGATAGTTAATGACAAGAACGAGCCAACTATTCCGAGTAAAATCAGCGTGACTCCGACAATCAATCCTGTCTCTAGGGTGACATAGCGAAATATTTTGTTGAGTTTGGGGTCTTCGGGCAGGAATTTCTCGCTGATGGCGAAAATTTTGGTGAAAAAAGCGAAAGTTACTGCTTGAAAACCGATGATAATTGCGATCGCACCATACAGCAGCGTGTGTACATCAAAGCTGATACCCCCGATTTTTTGAGTACCGGGCAACAGCCAAATGCTAACAATTAGACCCCAAATCATCAGCGCAGTACCCGGATACAAAAACAGCCACCGAGGACTGTAAAGCAGCAGAAATCGGAGGTGTCGCCAGCCATCTCGCCAAGTTCGCAAGTGCGGCGGGCGGCTGCGGCCGTCGGGAGAAAGTACGGTTGGGACTTCAGTTATCCGCAAGGTGTACAGAGATGCTTTGACTACCATTTCGCTAGCAAATTCCATCCCCGTTGTTTGCAAGTCGAGTTTCAAAATTGAGTCTCTCCTAAAACCCCTGAGTCCGCAGTGAAAATCGCCGACGGGACTTGCAAAGAATAGCCGCCCAACCCATGTCAGCACCGGATTTCCTAAATATTTGTGCAGCGGCGGCATTGCACCCGGTTTGATGCCCCCTTGAAACCGGTTTCCCATTACTAAGTCGAAACCTTCTCGCAATTTGTTGACAAAAGCGCCGAGGTTTGAAAAATTGTAGCTGTCGTCAGCATCGCCCATGATAATATAAACTCCGCGCGCTGCGATGATGCCTCCCATCAGGGCGCTGCCGTAGCCTTTGGCTGCTACGGGCACGACTCTCGCTCCCATTCTGGTAGCGATATCTTGAGAACCGTCAGTGCTGCCGTTGTCTGCTATGATGACCTCGCCTGCAATATCAAGTTCGCGCAGGGACTTCTGTGCCTTGTCGATGCAGATTTCTAAAGTTTCTGCTTCGTTCAGACAAGGCATGAGTATCGATAGTTCTAGAGTGTATTCTCCGCTTGCGTTGGTCTGCTCTGCCATATATTTGTTCCACTCTCGATCGCGATCGACCATACTTGATTTTCCCGTATCTCTGCTTAAAATATTGGTGGTGAATAAAACCTAACAAAACTTAATTAAACTTTTTCAGGTTTTTGCGAACGGCAATTTTTGATTGTACTATAGGTTAGTAAACTTATGAATAGAAGCGTTTTTCTCTTATTGCTTGCTGCAATATTGTGCGGCGTCGCAGGTCAATTTAGTCTGAAGGCAGGAGCTAAAATATTAGGGCCCATTGGCGCTGCTAATTTAATAGAAAAAATTATAGCAATGGCTACTCAGCCTTTGATAGTAAGTGGTCTTTCTTTGTATGCAATTTCTTCGATCGGCTTTATTGTAGTTTTGTCGCGGGCCAACCTTAGCATAGTCTCGCCCTTACTGTCAATTAGTTACTTGTTTACTGTTTTAGGTGGCAAACTGATATTTCACGAGCCTTTGCCGCCGCTGCGGTTGGTAGGCGTGGCGCTAATTATGACAGGAGTAATTTTTGTACTCAGAGGTCAAGCTGGGGGAGTGACTGGGGGCAACTAATACGATTTTAGATTTTAGATTTTAGATTGACGATTGAAGATTGAAGAATTTTAAATTAAGTCCACAGGTGAATATCATGAATATTTAACTGAGGTCTAAAATTTTTACTCGGAAGTTAAGTCAGGGTTTCTATCGGTTGTGGGGCGGTGGAAAGGGTGTATGTGAGTTTTTTTTCCTAAAATGATGCTGCTGTATGTCTAATATTTCTGAGCCTGTGAATCCCTATCAATTATTGAGCGATCGCACCGCAGTTATTGCTACCATGCACCAAAAAGAACGGGTGATGGCTCCCATTTTGAAACGAGAATTGGGTGTAAATATCCTAGTACCTGCGGCGCTTGATACTGACGCATTCGGCACCTTCACCAGAGAAGTTAAACGCTTAGGAACACAAATAGAAGCGGCTCGCCATAAAGCACAAAAAGCTCTAGAAATTGCGGGCGAAACTCTTGCCTTTGCCAGCGAAGGCACTTTCGGCCCTCACCCAATGATGCCGTATCTGCCAGCTAACAGAGAAATTGTAATTTTATTAGATATAGCCAACAATCTAGAACTCATCGGCGACTCTTTCTCCGTTGAAACTAACTACAGTCACCTGTTAGTTTCCAGTATAGAAGAAGCAGATGATTTTGCTAAAAAAGCTGGATTTCCCGAACACGCACTGGTGGTTATAGTTGGCGATGCTGCCCTCGGTAACGGCGAAATTGTCAAGGGCATTAGGACAGAAAAACAACTTTTTGACGCTGTGACAGCAGGCTTAAAAAAATCGTCAACCGGCCGAGTTCATATCGAAACAGATATGCGGGCGATGTACAATCCAACTCGGATGAAAAACATCGAAAATGCAACTCTCGATTTAGTTAAAAAATTTAAGCAATTCTGCCCGGAGTGCGGTTGGCCGGGATTCGATATAGCTGAGAGGAAAATCGGATTGCCCTGCGAACTTTGCTATTTTCCGACTCAGCTAGTGCGATCGGCAATCTATAAATGCAAAAACTGCGGTTATACTAAAGAAAAACTATTTCCCGACGGTCGAGAGACTGCCGATCCTTCCCTGTGTCAATATTGCAACCCTTAGAAAAATAATTGGCTAAACTTAGTAAAATTTGCAACAATATTATTGAGAGTTCCCTAATTAAATTCACTAATGATAGCCGTAGAAACAGAACGCAACTGGAAACCCGTTATTAAAGAATTCGAGGCTGTAGTCGGCAAAAATGGCGTCGTACAGCGCCGCGAAGAATTGATTGTCTACGAGTGCGACGGACTCGCCAGCTACCGCCAGCGCCCCGCCCTGGTGGTATTGCCTCGAACTACCGAGGAAGTGGCGCAAGTGGTCAAAATATGCGATCGCAACTCAATTCCCTGGGTGGCTAGAGGCGCAGGCACCGGCCTTTCCGGCGGCGCTTTGCCTGTAGAAAACTGCGTGCTGATTGTCACAGCCCTGATGCGAAAAATCCTGAAAGTAGACTTAGAAAATCAGCAAGTAGTCGTGCAACCGGGAGTAATTAATAACTGGGTAACGCAAGCAGTTAGCGGCGCTGGTTTCTACTACGCGCCAGATCCTTCCAGTCAAATTATTTGTTCGATTGGCGGCAACGTTGCCGAAAATTCTGGCGGTGTTCACTGCCTCAAATACGGAGTCACAACCAATCACGTTTTAGGATTAAAATTGGTACTTCCCGACGGTTCTATTGTCGATGTCGGTGGCGAAATTCCCGAAATGCCCGGTTACGATTTAACTGGTGTATTTGTCGGTTCTGAAGGCACTTTAGGAATCGCCACAGAAGTTACTTTGCGAATTCTCAAAGCGCCGGAATCGATTTGCGTTCTCCTAGCGGATTTTTCCAGTATAGAAGCAGCGGGCGAATCAGTTTCCGATATTATCAGCGCTGGCATTATTCCCGGCGGCATGGAAATCATGGACAACATCAGCATCAATGCTGTGGAAGATGTGGTAGCAACTGGATGTTATCCCCGCGATGCGGCGGCAATTCTCCTCGTAGAAATCGACGGTTTAGAAGTGGAAGTTGCCACAAACAAACAGCGGATTGCTGATATTTGCAAGCATAACGGAGCACGAAATATCACCACGGCAACTGACCCGGAAACGCGCCTAAAAATTTGGAAAGGCCGGAAAGCTGCTTTTGCGGCGGCGGGTCATCTCAGCCCGGATTATTACGTGCAAGACGGCGTAATTCCGCGAACGCAAATGGCTTATGTTTTGAAAGAAATTGAGGGCTTGAGCGAGAAATACGGTTATCGAATTGCTAATGTATTTCACGCGGGAGACGGGAATTTGCACCCGCTGATTCTGTACGATAACTCGGTAAAAGGTGCGCTGGAAAAGGTGGAAGAATTGGGCGGGGAAATTCTCAGGCTTTGCGTGAAAGTTGGGGGAAGTCTTTCGGGGGAACACGGCATCGGCGCTGACAAGAAGTGTTTTATGCCGGATATGTTTTCCGAGGTAGATTTGGAGACTATGCAGTGGGTGCGTCAGGTGTTTAATCCGAAAGGTTTGGCGAATCCTGGGAAGATGTTTCCGACGCCGAAGACTTGCGGGGAAGCGGCGAGGGCTAAGGTTGAAACTGTTAAGAAGTTGGAGGGTGCAGAGGTTTTTTAATTGCCTATTTAGGCGGGTAATGTGAGCAGAAAAACACCCTGAAATTATTTCTAGAATGGGGAGGCAGAGCCTCTAAGTATGCGTTCCCAGCCAGAGTCTGGGAACGAGAAAAAACGATTTTTCTCGTTTTTTAGGAATGCGAGCATCCCGATCGCTTGCTTGCCTATATATCACGTTGGTAAGGTGCAGATTGCACATTCGGCACTAATGTGCGATCGGCATTTTGATAGTAAATTCCGTGCCCTTGCCCAATTCCGAAGTACAATATAATTCGCCTTTGTGTCTTTCTACAATAATTTGATAGCTAATTGACAAACCCATTCCCGTGCCTTTGCCAATGGGCTTGGTAGTAAAAAATGTATCGAATATCTGCTGTTTGACTTGCTCAGGTATTCCCGGCCCGTTGTCAGCAATTTTAATTTCTACAAAATTGCCGACAACTTCCGTACCAATCCTAATCTGGCTGGGTTTTTCTGCCATTTCTTGACAATTTTGCCTACTGTTCGCATCTTCTAAAGCATCGATCGCATTGCTGAGAATATTCATAAAAACTTGATTGATCGGCCCCGCAAAACACTCAACAGTCGGCAATTCTCCGTATTGTTTGACAATTTGAATTGGCGGCTTTTCTCCGCTCCCTTTCAAACGGTGATTGAGAATTAACAGCGTGCTGTCAATACCTTCGTGGAGGTTCACGGGTTTCATCTGTGAATCGTCATGCCGCGAAAAGTTCCGCAGCGACTGCACAATCTGGCAAATCCGCTCGACACCAACGCTCATTGAAGACAGTATTTTAGGTAAATCTTCAGCTAAAAAATCGAGATCATTTTTTTCTCTTGCCTCTAGAATTTCGGCTACTGGATTAGGATAGTGCTGTTGATAAAGTTGGAGGTGCCCAAACAAGTCTTGAGTATAATTGGTGAGATGAGCGAGATTGCCGTAAATGAAGCTGACTGGGTTGTTAATTTCGTGAGCGACGCCGGCAAGTAGCAATCCCAAACTCGACATTTTTTCGCTTTGAACTAATTGGGAATTAGTGGCTTTGAGTTGCTCAAGTGTGGCTGCTAGTTGAGCGGCTTGTTCTCTGCTTTGTGCTTCGGAATTATGCAAGGCTTCTTCGGCTTGTTTGCGCTCAGTGATGTCTCTCTGTACGCCTATAAAATGAGTTAATTTGCCCAGTCGATCGCGCACGGGAGATATTGAGAAACAATTCCAGAAAGCGGTTCCGTCTTTGCGGTAATTCTTTAATATTACCTTGCATTCGCTTTCTGTTTGCAAGGCTTGGCGAATTATTTCTACCGCCGCCGGATCGGTATCCCTTCCGTGCAAAAATCGGCCGTTTTTTCCGATAATTTCCTGCCGCCGATAACCTGTCATGGTTTCAAATGCGGGATTGCAATAAATAATTGGATGTTCGGGGTCAGTGGCGTCAGAAATCGTAACTCCGGTGCTAGTAGCTGCTATAGCTCGATCGTACAACCAAAGCATTTCTTCTGCGCGCTTGCGATCGGTAATGTCCCGCAGCGTAGCTAAATAAGCCATTTCTCCGTCCCATTCCGTTTCCACCACCCGCATTTCTACTACAGCATTTGCTTTTTGCTTGCGAATAGCTTCAACTTCTGTTTGCACGACGCGAGTTCCTGGTGCTTCTGTTTTTCCAACTTGGGGAATAATATCCGTCGCCATCTCAATGTCGCAAGCTGAAACTTCTACTACTAAATTGCCAAAAAATGCTTGACCTAAAAGTTCCTCTGCTTTGCAGTTAAACAGCGCTTCTGCTGACGGGTTGGCAAAACAGACAAGTCCTCGCTTGTTAACGATTGCGATGCCGTCGGCATTTTTTTCGATCGCATTCCGAAACCGAGATTCGCTAGCTTTCAAATCCTGCTTTAGTTGTTCCATTGCTCGCTCCATCTGCTGCAATTCGCACAAACTAACACTATAAGCTTCGGAAATGTTGGCCTCGGTCGAATTCTCGGCTCTTTTTTTGGGAATCTGTTGGTAGCCTGTTCTATTGGCAAGATTGGGAGCAGTTTTTTTATGGTTCCTGCTAATATTACTGAGTTTATTTTCGGAATCGGCTTCTTGAAAAAACATATTTCAACCCTACCAAATTATTTTCTAGATTAAGGTGTTGCGATCGCCCAATTTCCCGTAATATTACGGAGACAGCAATTTACACCCGATGCTAGCACATTACTTTGAGAATTCATCCTAAAACATCGTTAAAATTCCAGAGCGATCGCCCTAGAATTATCTATTAAGTTTTATTAAGTAATTTCAACAACATTGACACTTACGTAGCGACACGAACTGTGCAAGCTGGATATGGCTGCAATCCCCCTCGCACTCACAAAATAATCAGTTCCACGCGCAAGTCCTAAATATTTAGAAGCCACGGGTCAGTATAAAATATTATATAGGTTTGACAAAAAATCTGGGCACAAATAAGCGAACTCATCTTTGTTTATTAAAAATAATCATAATTAGCCATTACCAAATCATGTGCCTGCCACCAGACTTGGTATAGAATATAACCTGTCTATTTTTGCGATCGCAACTTCAAACCAATGGCACGTCTAGCACTTCTGAGCACATCCAATAAAACCGGACTAATCGACTTAGCGCGCAGTCTAGTAGAAGAATTTGAATTTGACATAATTAGTAGTGGCGGGACAGCAACGGCCCTCAAAGAAGCAGGCATCCCAGTCACCAAAGTTGCGGAATATACTGGTTCCCCCGAAATTTTGGGAGGGCGAGTCAAAACACTTCACCCGCGAATCCACGGTGGCATTTTAGCACGCCGCGATGTACCGGAAGACCTCGCAGATTTAACCGCCAATCAAATTCGGGCGATCGATCTAGTTGTAGTCAATCTGTATCCATTTGAACAGACAATTGCGAAACCCGGAGTTACTCTAGCAGACGCAATTGAGCAGATAGATATCGGCGGCCCAGCAATGTTGAGAGCTTCCGCCAAAAACCACGCTCATTTGACAGTTTTGTGCGACCCAGAACAGTACAATACTTATTTAAAAGAACTGCGGGAAAATGGCGGCGAAGCATCCTTAGAGTTTAGGCAAAAATGTGCGCTGGAAACCTTCAAACATACAGCCAACTACGATCGCGCGATCGCAACTTATCTCAGCAGCAGCCAATCCGCTGAAAAATCGGCGCTACCAGACGAGTTTAATTTATCCGGAAAAGAGTTGCAAACTCTCCGCTACGGCGAAAATCCCCATCAAGCCGCCACCTGGTATCAAAGCGGAAGTACACCGACAGGCTGGACGACTAGCACCATCCTGCAAGGAAAAGAATTAAGTTACAACAATTTAGTAGATTTAGAAGCAGCAAGGCGGCTAATCGTAGAATTCCCCGACACCCCCGCCGCCGCTATTCTGAAGCATACAAATCCTTGCGGTACAGCCTTGGGAACAACTATTTCTGAAGCGTATCAAAAAGCCTTCGACACTGATTCCGTCTCAGCTTTCGGTGGAATTGTCGCCCTCAACCGCCCGATTGATGCTGCTACCGCAACGGCGTTAACTCAAACATTTTTAGAATGTATCGTCGCGCCGGGGTGCGAACCAGAAGCCGAAGAAATTATCAAGAAGAAGGCGAAAGTTAGAGTATTAATTTTGCCAAATTTGACTCAAGGGCCGCCACAAACTGTTAAAATAATTGCAGGCGGTTTGCTGGTGCAAGACTCAGATAATGTAGTAGAAGAAACTAGCAAATGGCGGATGGTTACTGAGAAACAGCCGACGGCGGGAGAGTTGGAAGAATTGCTGTTTGCTTGGAAAGTAGCGAAACACGTCAAATCTAATGCGATCGTTGTCACGCGCGATCGGACTACAATCGGTGTCGGCGCAGGACAAATGAATCGCGTGGGATCGGTTAAACTAGCATTGGAACAAGCAGGAGACAAAAGCAAAGGAGCGATTTTGGCTAGCGATGGTTTCTTCCCCTTCGACGATTCAGTCAAAACTGCGGCTGAGGCGGGCATAATTGCGATCGTCCAACCGGGAGGAAGTATGCGCGATCGAGATTCCATTGAAGCCGCCAACCAACTCGGAATCACAATGGTTTTCACTGATATCCGCCACTTCTTGCATTAATTAAGTTCGTAGCAATGACATTTTGCACCTCTATTATGAACAGGCAAGATGCCTGTTCCACAAAGAGTTAATTCTATTGTGGGTTGGGCTTCTAGCCCGCCCTCAAGCAATGATTGAATTTTTGTTCTTCCATCTTCCTTCTTGCATCTTCCTTCTTTCTTCTCCCATCCCTCCATCCGTTACATCCGTTACAGAATCCGTTGCCGAACTTCCTTCTTCTTCTATAACTAACGGCTATGACTAGCACAATTCAACAGCAAATTAAACCCCAAGACATAAAAGTCAAAATTCTGCTCACCGGGGGACATCAATGCACCGTCACCCTCAAATCTGATACACCATTATTGCACAGCCTGATCAAAACATTAGTCGATCGCACCCAACAAACACTCGGTTTTTCGCCCTTATTTCAAATCCCCATAGACGACGGGCGTTCCACCCTTTTTTTTCCCGCCGAACACCTAGTCGGATTAGTCACAGAACCCCCAATTTACTTGCAGCAACTGCAACCGCAGCAGCCTGCAACTCCTGTAGAAATTCCCGCAGAAATTCCCGCCCCAGCGCCGCCTGTAAATGACGACTTAATATCTCGCTACGCCCAAATTGACAACTTTTTGACACCTGCTGAAAAAAACAAACTCATTAAATATGTCTTAGCAAAAGAATCAGAATTTGTGACTACCAGCACCTCAACCAATGCCGAAGATTACCGCCGTTCGATGGTACTCCACTCGTTCCCAGAATTTTCCGAACTGATGGTTAATCGCATCAAAGCAATTCTCCCCGACGTGCTGCACAAATTAAATATTCCCTCATTTCCGCTGGGTGAAATAGAAGCTCAGTTAACCATGCACAATGACAACAACTTTTACAAACTTCACAACGACAGCGGCTCGCCAGATACAGCCAGCCGGTTTTTTACTTACGTTTACTATTTCTATCGAGAGCCCAAGGCTTTTTCAGGTGGTGAATTGCTGATTTATGACAGCAAAATCGAGAACAATTTCTATGTTGCGGACGAGACATTCAGAACTGTTGAACCGCGCAATAATAGCATCGTATTTTTTCTGAGTCGCTATATGCACGAAGTTTTGCGAGTTAGCTGTCCCTCAAAAGCTTTTGCTGATAGCCGCTTTACTATTAACGGCTGGGTACGCAAAGCAAATTGAGGTTAATATCATGTCGGGTCGAGCTACCGCGATTTTTGTAGGGGCGGGTTCCACCAACCATAATCGCCAATAATTGACAATCTCAAAAACCCGCCCCGACCGGGATATTATGGTTAATCGATCGGACATGATATAATTCATCGTCCGGGACGCACTAATCACATAATTTTGTCATTTTGAGTGAAGCGAAGAATCTCAAACTATTGCCACACCGTTACAATGCGTAAGTCCAGATATAGCGGTTCTTAAAAAAGTGAGGTATGCCCACGGAGGCTTATGCCCTATGCCCTCTGCCCATGAGTACCTCATATGAGAGCTCGAAAGGCTATATCTGAGATTCTTCACTTCCCAAAGCCTACCCTCAGAATGACAGAATTAAGTTACTCAAAACTATTTGATTCTTACTCCAGTGCTCCAGCACTTTTGAGCAATTTCACCACGCTGGAATAACGTTTAAACTCAGCCAGCATTAAAGCTGTATAATTGCCCGGATTTTTGTGGTTTAGTTCTGCACCAGCATCAATTAAAACCTGTACAGCACCGACACAGCCCCGATGTGCAGCCCACATTACAGCCGTTGCGCCCGAATCATCGAGCAAGTTGAGATCCGCACCTTTTTCGACTAATAATTGGACGATCGCCACATAACCTCGATCGCACGCCTTCATTAAAGCCGTTTTCCCCAAATCCGCCGGGATATTCGGATCAGCACCGCCGTCAAGCAAAGCTTTCACAGTCTCGGTATGTCCGTGAAACGCAGCCAGCGTCAAAGCCGTCTCCCCAAAGTTTTTCGCATTCAGAAACTCATCCCGATTTGAGTTTACTTTTTGCAGCAAAGCCGATACGATCGCACTATGGCCGTGAACAGCCGCCACCAGTAAAGGCGTATCGCCCAACCGATTTCGAGCACCGACACTAGCACCTCGGTTTAAGAGCAATTCCACGACATCTTCCCAGCCTTCAACCACGGCAAAATTCAAAGCAGTTTCATCATCTTTATCTTTAGCGTTGATATCCGCGCCAGCATCAAGTAAGATATGGGCGATCGCCGCATTTCCTCCAGCAGCAGCGGCCATCAAAGCCGTGCCCCCATCTCCATTTTTCACATTCGCATCAGCACCCGCACCAAGCAAAGTTTGCACCACATCAGTATTGCCGGAATCCGCAGCCAAAGTTAAAGCAGTTTCTCCGTTTTTGTCGCGAATTTCGACATCAGCACCAGCAGCCAACAGCGCCTCGACAACAGCCAAATTTCCCGCCGTCGCAGCCAGCATCAAAGCAGTTTTGCTCTCTAGATTTTTAACATTAGCATCCGCCCCACAATTGAGCAAAATTCGCACAATTTCAGCGCTACCTTGACGGACAGCTAAAAACAGCATAGAATTGTCAGCAACAGCACCCGCATCTGCCAAAGCTTTGACAACAGCTTCGTGTCCCGATAAAGCAGCTATTTTCAGAGCAGAATCTCCATCTTTATCTCGGACATTTACATCAGCATTAGCATCAAGTAACATCCGCACAACATTGATATCGCCCTTGAGAGAAGCGGCCATCAAAGCCGTACTTCCATCATCATTTTTAGCATTAACATCAGCACCCGCAGCCAGCAACAGCCGCACAGAGTCAGCCTGCTTGTGAGCCGCCGCCAGCATCAAAGCTGTCAAGCCAAAACGCCTGCTCACCTGGTTGACATTAGCGTCATTGTTTAGTAGAATACGCACGATTTCTGTATAGCCCTTTTGGGCAGCAAACATCAAAGCCGTCGTCCCCTCAGAGTCTTTGGCGTTTGCGTCAACTCCCTTAGCGAGTAAAGCTTGGACGTGAATAATGTTGCCAGTCTTGGCGGCTTGGATTAATACAGCGTCTTGTTTAGTGGCAGGCATAATAGTCTCTCATACCGTATATTTTTACCGTCGCACGAGACGGCCTGACTGGTATGCTAAGTTTTATGAAGTATGTTTGCTAATCCTCAGAACACTATGAATCTCGAAATTCCTCAGTCAGTGAAAGTTTGGAGCCAATTCATCCACCCAGTTTTAATGTGGGTACTGCTGGCTATCTCATTTTATGCTTTGTATCTGGGCATTCAAATCCGACGTACCAGAAGTGCGGAAGGCGAGCTCAAAAAAGAGTTACTTAAGGGCAAATTCAACGTCAAGCACCACCAGATGGGTTCTTTGCTGTTAGCCTTGATGGTTACGGTGGCGATCGTGGGGATTGCTGTCACCTACATCAACAACGGCAAGCTATTTGTCGGGCCGCACTTGCTAGCAGGGTTGGGAATGATGGCAATAATTGCGATCGCAGCCTCGCTGACTCCTTTGATGCAAAAAGGCAATGATTGGGCGAGAAACACTCACATCTTTCTGAATATTGTGCTCTTGGGGCTGTTTGGCTGGCAAGCGGTATCAGGCGTGGAAATCCTCCAAAGAATTATCAGCAAAATGTGATAATTTGGGTAAGATTGCTAATTTAGGACTTACGCACAGACTCTACTTGTAGGGTGCGCCTAGCGCACCTTACCATTTGTGTTTGAATGAATGTATAAGTAAGCCAATTAGTCTCAAGTTAACTTTCTCTTAGCAAAGACAAGAAAACTAATATGCCTTCTTTAAAAATACATCGCCAATATCAATCCGGCATCGAAAAAATTATAGCCTTGGACAACTCAGTCTTTGAGGCTATTTTGACTGCATTGAGAAAAACAGTCCCTGCGTTGCCTCTTGATGATTTAGTCAGAAACGTAGAGTCAGAGGTAGAAAACACGAACTATGATGATTTAGTCAATATACTAGAGAGTATTATTCCTATATACGCTTTAAAGAAAACTTATGCTTGGACAGTGGAAGAACTAGCAGATGAGCTGATTGCGGCTGTTGATGAATTTGAAGAACTCTCTAACTTATCAACCGAAGAAAAAGAGCGATTTTGTGAAAAGCTTAATGAATTGTTGATGCCGAATAGCTTTTTAGAATCGGCATCAAAAGCCAAAGATGTTTTAAAAGTATATTTGTTGCCTTCAGGAATTCCTGCTGATGACTTCCCGATTAAAAGCAAGGTAGAACTGGAAGCAGAGTTTAAGAAGTTCGCCGAAGAATGGCGCGTAGAGACGGGGATGCTATCATTAGTTACACAGAAATCGATGCACCAGGCTTATCAGAGAATTATCGGCATGGGACAGCCAGTTATCCCCTTGATTTTGCGTGACCTCGAACAAAAGCCAGACCATTGGTTTTGGGCGTTGAGGGCAATTACTGGTGACAATCCGGTAAAACCCGAACAGCGCGGCCGGATGAAGCAAATGGCCCAAGCCTGGATACAATGGGGAAAAGAACACGGTTATGAGTGGTAAGCTAGAGTACCGAAAAATATTGAGATTTCCTAACTTAGAGCTTACTGAATATCAAGTAACAAGTGAAGAAACAGTAGATTATAACTGCTTTGCTTTTGCTGCTGGAGAAGAGGAATGCAGATGGGATCCGGTAGACCCAGATGGGTACTGGCCGGATGGTGTTTCAAGAGAGCTAACGCTGGAAGCTTTTATCCAAGCTTATCAAACTATTGGATATGAACCTTGCGAGAATCGTGACCTTGAACCGGGGTTTCAAAAAATAGCAATATACACCTATAACGGCCAGCCACAGCACGCAGCCAGACAAGAAGAGGATGGTAAGTGGAAAAGCAAGTTAGGGGATTGGGAAGATATCGAACATGAATTAGAAGGGTTAGAAAATCCTCATTATTATGGGGTTGTTCAACAAATATTAAAGCGAGCGATAATCCTTCTAAATATTTCTTAGACGGCAATTCAACTTTTGAAGAATACACTCTTGGACGCACACACTCTATTTGTTACCATTGGGTATTTTTTATCTGCTTTAATAGCCAAGCTTTCCTTTGGATGATATAATAGAATAAAGTTCAATTGAGCGAACAAATTATAAGATTAATTAGGGAGCTTTTTGAAATCAAAAGAAGGAAAGCCATGCTAGAAAACCTGATCAAATACTTTGTGTACGCAACAAAAGGCTATATTACAAAAACGCAGTTAATCAAGTTTTTGTATTTGGCCGATCTTTATGCGGTCAAATGGACAGACAAGCAGCTTACTGATTTAGATTGGCGTTATTATTACTATGGGCCTTGGAATGAAGGCATAGACGCTGCTTTAAATCAAATGAATGGCAAAGAGATTGTTCAAGAATCTCAGGGAGAAAGTATATTCATCAGACTTGGTGAGGGAGCTGGTAATGTGGATGATTTAAAGTTACCTTTAGGTCTGAAGCTCATGCTTGACAACATCAGGAGAGAATGGGCGGGATCAGGAGAGGATAAACTGAATCAGTTACTAGAATATGTATATAACACTGCTCCCATGCTTGAGGTTAGATATAGCCACCAACCAGAGGAACAGGTGAGACTTAATCTGTACAAAGAAAGAGAAAAGTTAATGAGTGAATTGGAGTGAGCGAGTGTCTGGACAAAAACCGCGTCAAGGTTGGATTTATTTTATCAATCCCTATAGAGTATCTCTTCGTTGCAAACTCGGTCATCATCATATTTATGAGATAAATGAACCAGGGGAGATTGAGTGCAAGACAATTTCTTGCACTCAGGTGATTAATTCGAGTCGGGTTTTTCGGGGAGAGCATCCTTATATCGTTTGGACAAATGACCAATTTCAAGATGAATCTAAATACATCCAAACTTTGACGCTGATTCCGTTGACTTCACAAGAAACCTATAAAGGTTTGCCAACTGTATATCCGATTAATTCTACAAGCACAAATGGTCTTTCTAAGAATTCCTTCGCTCTAGTGCATCAGATATGTACTGTTGATGCTAACTGTTTTAAAGATTCGCAAGGGGATTGGCTTAAGCGAGTTGGACAACTGGATAAAGCAGATAAGGAAGCTATAGAGGAACGTTTAAAGTATTTTTTAAATCTTGGGGAGAATCCGGGTGAAGATTGGTTTATTAAAAATGCGTCTATAGAACTTTTGCAGAAACTGTTTAATTTTCTACCGGATGAAACCACAAAAAGTATGGCTATAGAAAAACTGATCGACGATTTGCGATCGTAGTCAATAGACATCTACAAAAAATCAAATATCGCGTAGGAGTACGGGTAGTGTCTTTTCGTAAAGGATGAAGAATAATCGACCTTTCGAGGAGTCTTACCCAGTCTGACTTCCAAAATAGAGTATTTTACTCTGTCCTTTACGAAATACCACTACCCTAAAACTGTCCGAAATTTCGGACAGTTTTAGCTAAGTTTTACTGCGGAAAGAAGAACTTGATAGATGAGAGATAGACTAAAATCATAGTCACACTAAAATGAATTTCACTGAGAGACAAAGAACATGACGCGAGAGAAAGCAGTGCAGAGAATCGATCAAGCATCTGAGGAGAATTCGACAAAACTGGATTTGTCGGGGCTGAAGTTGAAAAAGTTGCCACCAGAAATTGCCAAGTGCATAAAACTTGAAACTTTGCTGTTGGGCCAAGATGAAGACAGACAGGTTGGAAATAGGTTAACTGAGTTTCCTAATGCTGTCCTTGAATTAACCAACTTAAAGATACTTGACCTCAGTGACAACAAGATTACATCTGTCCCTGAAGCGATAGGGCAACTGCCAAATTTAACAACGCTCAGTTTACGTGGGAATCGTATTACCTCTATCCCTGAATCGATCGGACAACTGTCAAACCTGACAAAACTTGACCTTGGATATAATCGTATTACCTCTATTCCTGAATCGATCGGACAACTATTAAGCCTGACAAAACTTGACCTTGAATATAATCGCCTTACCTCTCTTCCTGAAGTGATTGAGCAACTGTCAAAATTAAAAGAGCTTCTTCTTAGCAGGAATCAGCTTACTTACATCCCAGATACGCTTGGACAACTGTCATACCTGACAAATCTTGACCTTTTTGATAATCAGATCACCTCCATCCCTGAATCGATCGGGCAACTGTCAAAACTAAAAGAACTTTCCCTCACGTGCAATCAGATCGACTCCATTCCTGAATCGATCGGGCAACTGTCAAACCTGACAGAACTCGCCCTTAACGGCAATCGAATTACTTCTATCCCTGATACAATCGGAAAACTGTCAAACCTAACAGAACTTGCGATTGGAAGCAATCCGATCAGCTTCATTCCCGAATCGCTAGGACAACTATTGAAATTGGAATGCCTTGATATATCGGGGGAACAAATTATTTCCATTCCACAAGCTATGAGGCAGTTACCGAAACTGAAAATATTCGAGGGCAATGACTAGAAATTAACGCGCGTGCATTGACAAAATGCGATCATAAGCTCGCTGTTGCTCGCGCTCATTCAGAGCTAAATGATAAGTCTGTGTATGGGTCGCCAAGGAGTGGCCCATTTGTTTGGCCGCCAGCGAGGCATCTAGCCCAAAGCTCATAGCCCGAATCGCCCAAGCGTGACGCAAATCGTAAGCACAAAAATCAGCAGGCGATCGAGCAAAAAACTTGCAAACGCGATCGCCAAAGTCAGCGTGACACTTACCAGTAACGGGAGGCCGCTTATCATTTGCCAAATCCCAACGCTCCGCCCATTCGGGCCGTAGTGGCCAGCATTGCCGATAACCGGTTTTCCCTTCGAGCACTTGAGCGATCGGAAATTTACTCAAATCCAGATAAAAAGCTTCGTGGTCGCGCAAACCGTATGCAGCAAGAATGCCGAAAACCCACTGCCACTGAGGGTTCTCAATTTTGTCGAAGCAAGCTTCAATATCGTCATCGCTCGGTAGATTGCGGGGCTGCACCTTTGTGGGGGAGTAGTTACCAAGTAAATCACCCAAATCCATATCAATGCCGGCGAATTGAGCTAGCTGCCGGAAAGCTAAGCAAAAGCGGCGCCGCTGCCGGGTGTTGGGCTTTGTCTGGGCGATCGCACTTAACAATATCTCTGGGGCGATCGGCTCGTCCGCAGGTAACTGACTAAAAGGTTGCAGGTAATCCGTTTTCCAAGTGGTTGAACAAACCGCACCTCGCTTGCTTTGCTCGAATTTTGCCAACCAATCGGCGATCGTCTCAGCAGGCTTAGAACTGCCGCCACCGTAATCTCCCCAGTCAAACTTTCGGGCATCCCGCAGATACCCAACTTTGCGAGCTTCCTTCTCGGCCAAGGATATTCCGGCGATATTCGCGTGAATGCCTAGCGCGATTTGCTGCTGGCACGGCGATAACTTGCCCGAACCAGGGCGCGGGGGGAGTACAGCCCTAAGATAAAGGCGATCGCCCCGCTGCAAAATCGAGACCCCAGTCTTGGCCGCCTTCAAGCGACCATTAGCTTGATTGATTTTTGGGTTGTTTGGCACTGTCTTAGTTTTGCACTACTTTCTCAATCTAATTATGTGCGATTATATGCGATTTACAATCAGCAACAATCGTACTATCGTTACCACGAAAGCAATTCAAGCTATTTAAAAACATGACTAAAAAAGGCGGCACCCAGATTTGAACTGGGGGTGGAGGTTTTGCAGACCTCTGCCTTACCACTTGGCTATGCCGCCGTCACGTCTCAAATTTGACGTTTTCTTATAGTACACCAAATCTCGAAAATTTTAACATACCTGTCAAAAATTTCGTCAAGCGCAGCTATCCCGATCGCGCGTGGGTTCCCCAAGGGTAGGGAATCGCCCTTTTTTCCATATCCCCAAAACCCTTGTGGGAAGGTACTCTAGAACTATAGCAACGACCCGCAACACCAGCCATGACACCCGATTCTCCCCTACTCGTCGCCCAAATCACCGACACTCACTTGTTTGCAGAGATCGATCGAGAATGGAAAGGCCTCTCAACAACCCGCACCCTCCAAGCAGTTCTCGATCGCTTGCAACAGATACAGCCGCCGCCCGACTTACTCCTACTCACAGGCGACTTGTCCCAAGACGAAACACCCGAATCCTACCAGCGCCTCGTCTCCCTCATCGCCCCCCTCGGAATACCCGCCTACTGGATACCTGGGAACCACGACAACATCCCAGTCATGGCAGAAATCTTAAATCAGTCGCCCCTTTCCCCAGAAAAATCATGGATGCTAGGAAACTGGCAATTTCTATTACTTTCGAGTGTGGAAGCCGGATGCGACGGCGGGCGGCTTTCCCCAGAAAGCTTGCATTGGCTCGACTCTCAACTGCAAGAAACGGGCGATCGACCTGTTATCATTGCCTTGCACCATCATCCGCTGCCGATCGACTCTGAAATCATGGATGGAATGATGCTGCAGAATGCTGATGAATTTTTGGCAATTGTCGATCGATATCCTCAAATAAAAATCGTCCTCTGCGGCCACATTCACCAAGAATTTCACCAACAGCGGGGCTCAGTTACCTACTTGGGGACACCCAGCACCTGCATCCAACTTTTACCCAAAAGCCATCCGATTATACTTGACGAAATCCCGCCGGGATTTAGATTGCTTGAATTGGCGATCGACGGTACTTGGAACACCAGAGTTGAGCGAGTTGCCGAAGCATCGCCACCCTTTTAATAATTTTCGATAGCCTGAAAATAATTATTATCAAATTTACATTTTTTTGTCAATCCATCAACAGATAGATTGTGGTGAGCAACCCCATCTATTATGATATTTATTAACGATAGATTGTAGACCTACGTAAACTAGCAAGCTACGAACAAAAATCTATCTGGCAATATTACAAAATAGGAAAAACTAAATATATGTCTGAAGCCAATGGCGTGATGATGCAGTATTTCCACTGGTACAGCCCCGACGACGGCAGCCTGTGGAATCAGCTAGCGAAATCTGCAAAAGATTTAGCCAAAATAGGCGTTACATCCCTTTGGTTGCCACCCGCCTATAAAGGAACTGGCGGCGGTACGGATGTGGGTTACGGCGTCTACGACTTATTCGATTTAGGCGAGTTCGACCAAAAAGGGTCGGTACGGACGAAATACGGGACAAAAGATGAGTATTTGGCCGCGATAAAAGCTGCCCAAGATGCAGGAATTCGGATTTATGCCGATGTAGTCTTCAACCACAAATTAGGTGCAGATGCAGAAGAAGAAGCCGAAGCCACACCCTTCAATCCCGATGACCGCAATGCCACAGTAGGCGAATATCAAAACATTAAAGCTTGGACGCATTTTACTTTTCCCGGTCGCGATAAAAAATATTCCAGCATGGAGTGGCATTGGTGGCATTTTGACGCCATTGATTACAACGTTTACAACACAGAAACCCATGCCGTTTACCTACTCAAAGGTAAAGAATTCGATCCCGGAGTAGACTTAGAAAAAGGTAATTATGACTACCTGATGGGTTGCGATTTAGATATGGACAACCCAGAAGTCACCGGGGAATTAAAATACTGGGGTGAGTGGTATGTCGATACAACAAACGTTGACGGCTTTCGCTTCGATGCCGTCAAACACGTTAAAGCAGAATTTTTCCAAGAATGGTTAGAACACGTTCGTAACTATGTCAAACGCGACTTATTTGCAGTCGGCGAATATTGGTCTTATGAAGTTGAAGCTTTGCACAGCTTCATCCAAGCAACCGATGGTAAAGTCTCCTTATTTGACGCGCCCCTCCACTACAACTTCTACGCTGCTAGCAAAGCCGGCAATAGCTACGACTTACGAACAATTTTTGATAACACCCTCGTCCAACAGCAACCAGCCCTCGCCGTTACCTTGGTTGACAACCATGATTCCCAACCCTTACAATCCCTAGAATCAGTTGTCGAGGCTTGGTTTAAACCCCTTGCCTACGCTTTAATTCTGCTGCGGCGCGAAGGATATCCGTGCATTTTTTACCCGGATTATTACGGCGCTAACTATAAGGATACAGCAAACGATGGCAACGAATACGAGATTTGGTTAGACAAACATCAGTTTATGGTAGATAAATTCTTGTTAGCGCGCCAAACCTATTCCTACGGCAATCAGTACGATTACTTCGACCACGCCAACACTATTGGCTGGACGCGACTCGGAGATGAAGAACATCCGGGCGGCATGGCTGTGGTACTCAGTAACGGAGGCGATGGCACCAAGTTTATGGAAGTCGGACAACCGAATCGAACTTATATTGACATCACCGAACACATCCAAGAGCCCATCACCACGAATGAGGATGGTTGGGCTGATTTTAGGTGTAACGCCGGTTCAGTTTCTGTCTGGGTTCCACAGCCGTAAGAACAGCATTAAAATTGAGGTACTCCTCTGCCTAAAGTAGGGTGTGCAGTGCACACCTTACCGCTATAATTAGTACATTAAACCACTTTTGAATTTCATGATTTTGATGACGGAAAGTTGTTTGTAGTGAGGACTTTAGTCCTCTATCGAGTATTATTTTTATGCTATGCGATCGCGCAAAAAAATATTTATCTAAAAAAATATGAAACTTTCACAAAAAGTTGCCGTTATTACCGGCGGTGGGTCGGGAATTGGTCGTTCAGCAGCAATTTTAATGGCCAAGGAAGGCGCAAAAGTTGCTATTATCGATCGCATTTTGGAAACGGGGCAAGAAACCGTCCGCCAGTTGGTCAATGAAGGAGGCGGCGGGCTGGCTATTGCCGCAGATGTTGGAGATTCTGGGCAAATGCAAAAAGCGTTTCAAACAATTTTTGATGAATATCAAAGAATTGATATTTTGTTTGCAAATGCGGGTATTAACGGTGTATGGTCGCCGATAGAGGAGATAGAACCCGATGAGTGGGATCGGACAATTAACACCAACCTCAGAGGAACATTTTTGGCTGTTAAGTATGCTGTTCCTCATCTGAAAAAACAAGGAGGTTCAATTGTAATTACATCATCGATTAATGGCACCCGAAGTTTCAGGAAAGTTGGTGCCACGGCCTACGCTTGTTCAAAAGCTGCCCAAGTAGCCTTTGCAAAAATGCTGGCGCTAGAACTCGCAGCCTGCCAAATCAGAGTCAATGTGATCTGTCCGGGCGGGGTGCTAACTGCAATTGAAGAAAGCACCGTTAAGCGCCATCTCGATCGCATTCCAGTCCCGCCTGATTCCATTCAAGACATGATTCCTTTGACGGATAATACCGCAGGTTCTAGCGAAGAAGTCGCCCAATTAGTGTTGTTTCTGGTATCACATTCCTCCAGCTTCATTACAGGTACTGAAGTCTGGATTGATGGTGGCGGTTCTTTGATTTGAAATCTCTATAGCAGCAATTTAAAGAATCTTGCTACCAATTACCCATCTTCAATTCTTCAATCTAAAATCGATTGACTGACTATCAAGCAATTTGGTCACAAGCCCCCGGATTTATCCCTAGGCTCAATTCTTCAATTCTTCAATTCTTCAATTCTTCAATTCTTCAATCGATTGACTGACTATCAAGCAATTTGGTCACAAGCCCCCGGATTTATCCCTAGGCTCAATTCTTCAATCTAAAATCTAAAATCTAAAATCTAAAATCGATTGACTCTCCATTGTTTAACAGCAGTTTGCAATGTCTGTGGCAGCCACTTATCGTACTGAGGATAAACAGGCAAACGCTGCACAAGTTGCCATCCCGCTGCTGCTAAAATTTCTGTTAAAGTTTGGTGTTGCAGGTGAGGATAATCGGGATTAACTTCATCCCGCGGTCCAATTCCTCCTAAATCTCTAGCACCTGCTTCTAAACAAGCCAGCAATATGTCTGGCTGTGCAACTAAATTCGGGGGAATTTGCAACCTGATTTCCGATGGTAAAATGCTGCGGGCGATCGCAATTACTTCCGGCATTTTTGTAGCATCAAAAACTTCACCGTCCCAACTTTGCTGATTTCCGGGACTGTGTGGCTGGAGGATAACTTCTTGAATGTGATTGTATAGCGAATGAATCCGGGCGATCGCCTCTAATGTCTCCACCCAATCTGCCTCACTTTCCCCAATTCCCAGCAGCAAACCAGTTGTGAATGGAATCTTTAATTCCCCAGCCCATTCTAACTGTTGCAGCCGCAGCGCCGGCACTTTACTCGGTGCGTGCCTGTGAACAGTTTGTAACAAATGTGGGGTAAGCTGTTCTAGCATCAGCCCCATCGATACATTTACCTCTTTTAACAGTGCCATCTCCTCAAAGCTGAGCGGCCCCACATTAGTATGCGGCAAAAATCCCAGAGCAAGTGCCAGTTCGCACAAATCGTAAATCCGCTGCAACCAAGCTTTTCGCCGTTTACTTTGAGGATGTACCTCGCCGCTGAGGATGAGAATTTCAATTACACCTTGAGTTTGCAGCAGCAAAAGCTGTTTTTCGGCTTCTGCGAGTGTTAGCCAAGGACTTTGCAGCGGTTCTGCCCGAAAATTGCAATAGGTGCAGCGGTTAAAACACTCGTAAGTGGGAACCAGAGTATAAGCAGGGCTGTAGGTGACGTTGCGGGACATTCCTTGGGATTTTTATCGATCGGACTTACGCAACAACATATATCTGTGCAGTGCGAGTTTTGCGGTTGGCGATCGCAACCCTTAATCTATCTTAACACTGACGCCCATCCCGAATCTCGTTCCCCAGGTAGATTATGAGTATTCTTCATTTGTGGGCGATCGTCCCCAAATTCCCCATTCTGCTTTTCAACTCCTTATACAGCAAGCCTTGTGGCTTTTAACAAGCATATTTTATGACACCTATAAGAAAAACTGTGCTTAAAAGGCCTTTACAAACTGAAATAAAAGCTTTATGTTTATTTACATGGCGGAACACAAAGCCGTCACGAACATTGAAAACCAAATAAAGCAATCATAAACAAATGACAACAACCTTACAGCAGCGCGAAAGCGCCAATGTCTGGGAACGCTTTTGTGAGTGGGTCACAAGCACCGACAACCGCATTTATGTAGGTTGGTTCGGAGTCTTGATGATTCCTACCCTCCTGAGCGCCACCATCTGCTACATCATCGCCTTCATCGCTGCCCCTCCAGTGGACATCGACGGCATCCGCGAACCAGTAGCAGGTTCCTTGATGTACGGTAACAACATCATCACAGGTGCTGTTGTTCCTTCATCCAACGCGATCGGCTTGCACTTCTACCCCATCTGGGAAGCAGCTTCCCTCGATGAGTGGTTGTACAACGGCGGCCCTTACCAATTGGTAATTTTCCACTTCCTCATTGGCGTTTTCTGCTACATGGGTCGTGAATGGGAACTGTCTTACCGCTTAGGTATGCGTCCTTGGATCTGCGTCGCTTACTCTGCACCTGTTGCAGCAGCCACCGCAGTATTCTTGATCTACCCAATTGGACAAGGTTCGTTCTCTGACGGTATGCCTTTGGGTATCTCCGGTACATTCAACTTCATGATCGTGTTCCAAGCTGAGCACAACATCCTGATGCACCCGTTCCACATGTTGGGAGTTGCTGGTGTCTTCGGTGGTAGCTTGTTCTCCGCCATGCACGGAAGCTTGGTAACATCTTCCTTGGTTCGTGAAACAACCGAAACCGAATCACAAAACTACGGTTACAAATTCGGTCAAGAAGAAGAAACCTACAACATCGTTGCAGCCCACGGCTACTTCGGTCGTTTGATTTTCCAATACGCTTCTTTCAACAACAGCCGTTCTTTGCACTTCTTGTTAGGTGCATGGCCAGTTGTCGGCATCTGGTTTACCGCTTTGGGTATCTCCACGATGGCTTTCAACTTGAACGGTTTCAACTTCAACCAATCGATTATCGACTCGCAAGGTCGTGTTATCAATACTTGGGCTGATGTCATCAACCGCGCTAACTTGGGTATGGAAGTAATGCACGAGCGCAACGCTCACAACTTCCCTCTCGACTTGGCTGCTAGTGAAGTCACCCCAGTAGCTTTGGTTGCTCCTTCTATCAATGGCTAAGTTTTAGTTTTTGATTAACAAAAAGCGCTCCTAGAAATAGGGGCGCTTTTTGTTTGGGGAAAAATATTTAGAGACTTTATTAGGATATCTCGTCCGGTAAAATAACCGTTATAACTCACATCTTGTACCATTATTAATAACCGTTTCACGGGCGGGCAGGATGCCCAACCCCTACTCCCCACAAGAAGAAATATACTCTTTGTGGAACAGGCAAGATGCCTATTATTGAAAATTGTGCAAGATGTCAGTTATAAATTTTGTAGTCAATAATTCAGTCCCACAGAGTTTTATGAGGAATGAATTCCTCACTCTAAATCAATTTTATTCGGGTTGTTCTAGCGGAAATAATGTGATTAACAACTAATAACTAATAACTAATGAGTGATGACTATTGAGTTTGATGATTCCGATGCAGCCGGAAACGAGATTAGCAGTAAGGATTCAATGCACAAATGGCTTTCGGTGGTGGGGATTGGCGAAGACGGACTTTCGGGATTGAGTGCGATCGCCTCTACCCTCCTCTCTCGATCTCAAATCGTTGTTGGTGGCGCCCGTCACCTAGCAATGCTACCAAGCGACGACAGCCGCGAAAAATTGCTCTGGGCATCGCCTTTGCAGACAACAGTTGACGACATCCTCCGCCGCCGGGGACAGTCTGTGTGCGTGCTCGCAAGCGGCGATCCGATGTGTCACGGAATTGGGGTAACACTGTCGCGCCAGATTCCCATTTCCGAAATGACTGTAATTCCCGCTGCATCGGCTTTTAGTCTTGCTTGCGCCCGTTTGGGTTGGGCTTTGGCGGATGTTGAGACTTTCAGTTTGACAAATCGCCCGATCGCATCGATCGCCCTTGCTTTGTCGCCGGGGGCGCGCTTGCTGGTGTTGAGCGCTGACAGGCACACGCCGGGAAAGGTTGCCCAATTGTTGACGCAGCGGGGGTTTGGCAGCAGTTTGATGACCGTGTTCGAGCGGATGGGAGCGGGAGCGGAACGGCGGATCGAGAGGGTAGCAGCAGCCTGGAATGCAGTGGATTTGGCGGATTTGAACACAATCGCGATCGCAGTTGCAGCCGATCGACCAACTGTGATTTTCCCTCGTACCTCCGGTTTGGCGGATACTGCTTATCGCCACGACGGACAACTTACCAAGCGGGAGGTTAGAGCCGTTACTCTGTCAACGTTAGCACCGATTCCCGGAGAGTTGCTTTGGGATGTGGGGGCGGGCTGCGGTTCGATCGCGATCGAATGGATGCGGAGTCATCCTCGGTGCAGGGCGATCGCGATCGAACGCCATCCGACTCGATTGCAATACATCGCTGAAAATGCCTCGACTTTCGGTGTTCCCGAACTCGAAATCGTGGCGGGATCAGCGCCGGAAGCCTTGACAAATTTACCTCAACCGAATGCTATTTTCATCGGCGGCGGTGTCACCGCAGAATCTGTGCTGGAAACTTGCTGGAATGCTTTAGGTGAAGGCGGCCGATTAGTTGTTAATGCGGTGACTGTTGAGAGCGAGTTTAAAGTTTTGCAATGGCACGATCGTTATGGTGGGGAACTAATTAGAATTGGGATTCAGCGAGTAGGGGCGATCGGTTCTTTTCAGGGTTGGAAGCCGCTTGCACCGGTGACTCAGTGGGCGGTTGTTAAGGGGTAATACCAATTCTGATTGGCTCGGAATGATTTAACCACAGAGTACGCAGAGAACACAGAGGAAGAGATGAGAGAGATGAATCATTCCGATTAAGAGTGGATTTGATGTAAAAGGCGATCGATCTTTTTCTAATAAAGCTATAATCAATAATATCCTCTGGAATGAGAGTGATAATGCCAGACGAATCATCTGTAGATCCTTATTTAAATCGACTGTTTGAAGACTATTCCAACACTGAAGTTATCGAACTACAGCAATATCTGTCTGAATGGGATAGAGGAACTTATCGAACTGTGGCCCAAAGTGTGTTAGACCATTCACAAAGAAAAGGATTTGATCCACTCAAATATTTGCGTAAAGCACACAACTTCAACACCAGAGGTGCTGTAAGAGTTCCTCGCACGGGATCTCGGCAGGATGGAGCCGCTGTTTACCGAAAGGGCAATGAGTTTTTAATTGTGCGACCTGACCAGTATGGTGTTGAGAAAATCGTGACTTATGGCATTAATGAGGAATAGCGATATGGCACAAGTTCCGAACAAATTAGCGATTCAACAAGATATTATTGTGCAACTTTTGGCACAGTTGAGGGTTGACTATCAAAACACTAAATTAGAGCGCAAAGAGATATCTCAGAGGTATCTTGGTTCTGAGGAAGATTTTTCGTTTCTGGAGGATCTGGAGTTAGTAACAGTAAGTATTCGCGGTTATGCTAGTCAGATTGAGGAGCGCGCAGAGGTTGAGAATCGCGAGCAAGCGATCGCAGACTTACATCAGCTTCGGGTGTTCGATCGTTCTGCGATCGCTCAGTTTTATGATGAGACGCGATCGGGCTATCTTCAAATGCGGTCTTATATCCGAATGCTAGACTATTTGCGGTTGCTGGTTTTGGAGTATTTGCAAATGGAATAGAGATCCAGATAAGTTAGTTTACCAGACACCGTAGCCACCTCGACGATCGGCAATTTCTTGCTCTAACTCAACTTCATTGAGGAGTTTCATACCGTTGGCGATCGCCCGTTGGCGAAGTTTCCACAAGGTTTGACCGAGTTGTGTTTTGGGGGTAAATTCAGGTGAAGATTTGAGCGCTAGAGCTTGGGTAAAGTGAAGGACTTTTGCGCGATCGGCGGGGGCAAGTTCGCGCCAGTATTGTAGGAGGATTTCTTGGGGAGGCATGGAAACTTTTTGGGAGTAATTATATAATTTATTTTACTCTTTTACAATCGATCTGGTCAATGCCATTGGCGATAATAATCTAGTTTATAACCATAGTCTTTGAACAGCATAAGCATCAAACACTTCATCACGGCTGACTAAAACTAAAGCATGATTAATGGATTGGGCAATTAAAATGCGATCGAATGGATCGCGATGGTGGAATGGTAGATTGCGAACCAGTACAGTATCCGCAAAGGAAATTGGCAGTAATAAGATGCCAGCAGCAGGTAACTGAGGTTCGATGTCTGCATAGTCTGCTTGCAGTGTCAATTTACCAATGCTGATTTTGATGGCAATTTCCCAAAGACTGGCAATACTCAAATAGACTATATCGGCGGCTTCAATCTGCTCCTTCAAGGTAACTGATAGGTTAGGAGCATTTTCTGAAAACCAAATAAAAGTGTGAGTATCGAGGAGCAATGCACTCATTCCATATACTCCTGCAAATCCTCTAATGGTGCATCAAAATCATCAGCAAGCGGTAAGACAAACGTGCCTTTCATCATCCCGGCTTGACGTTTCTTTTGAGGAGGATTTACGGCAACCTCATTATTTGCATTATTTGCATATTTTGCGGCCAAGAATTCTACATAGTGCAAAACTTCCTGTTTCAGGGAATCTGGCAACTTGACCAGGGTTTCTAGGATGGTGGTTTCTAGCATTAGATAACCTCTTGCTGGATAAGCTCATGATAACAAGCGCAAAGCAAAACTTACCGATGTCTCTAATCTCGCTCTAAGCTACCTTGGGACAAATTTCGATTTTGACAGTCATGCCTACTTGGTTTAGCATTGCGATCAGAGTATCAACCGAGAATTCCCCAATTTTACCTTGAGTTAGAGCTTTGATTTGGTCGTTTGACTGTTGGAGATGTTGAGCAGTTTGGTCGATCGTCCAACGGTGATGTTTTATCTGATTAAGCAGGGCGAGCATGAGTTGCGATCTGATTAGTAAGTTATCAGCTTCTTCTGCTGAAAATCCCAGATCGAGAAAGATATTATCGGTTGCTTGGGTAATAGTATTTTCACTCATGGTTGTGGTTCTCTTGAATTTAAACGATTTTGTAACAACTGTTGGTAGCGTTTCTGTCCAATTTCGATATTTTTCTTGGCTGTCTTCTGAGTTTTCTTTTGGAAAGCATGAAGAACTTGACATACTCCCCTGCCTAAAGGCGAAGGGATTCTAAGCTCAGACAGCAATTGCAGGCATAGCCTGTCTAACATCACCTAACTTAGCGGTTGATGCCCCAACCACACAAATATTTATCGCCGCGTTCTCGTCTCTGTCGTTCACCCTTTGACAGGACGGACAGCGCCATTCACGAACTGACAAATCCAACTCTTTCAGAACCTGTCCACAATGCGAGCAAGTCTTACTAGATGGATACCAACGGTCGATGAAAACTACTTCTTTTCCTTTCTTTTTGGCAACCCATTCGAGAATTTGGAGAAATTCGCCGAATGCAATGTCTGAAATTTTACGTCCCCAAAGTCGTTGCATTCCTTTTAGATTCAACGTCTCAAAGCACAGCACGTCGAACTTATCAGTTAGTTCGTGAGCCAATTTCCAGAACCAATCAGAGCGACGATTCACTACGGCTTCATGTTTGCGAACTAGATTAAGTCTTGCTCTTTCTCGGTTCGCTGAGCCTTTCCGTTTTTGGGAATGCTGACGATTTGCTTTCTTAATAGCGTTAAGGGACTGTTTCAGGAATTGCGGTGATTCGATTTTTGTTCCATCTGAGCAGGTGAGAAACGTTTTCAAGCCGAAATCTTGCGCCAGCGATTCTACTCGTCTCGACTTTGGTTTCAGGTTCTTCAACGCTGTCAACGACCACAACCATAAATAGCTCTCCTAATGTCGTGCGTTTAATGGTTAACGTCTTAACCTTCCCTTCTCTCTCTCTGGAATTCCAATACTGATAAACGCGATTCCCAATCTTAATTCGATTGCCGCCTAATAATTTGTAGCCAGCTTGCTTGAGAGTGAACGATTTGTATCTGCGAACTTTCTTGAATCCGGGAGGTCTAACTCCTTTCTTGTGATGCTTAAAGAACAGTTGATAGGCTTTCTCAATGCGTTGACAGATATCCTGTACAGCCTGAGATCCAACCTGTTGCCAGAATGCTTTACGCTTTCTGAGTTTGGCGATATGACTTTGAAGTTTGCTGCAATTCAAGTGCTTACCCCACATCCGGTAGTACCGTTTGTGAAGTGCAATGCAATGGTTATAAATCACTCCGGCAGCATTGATACTTTGCTTGAGGTGTTTATTTTGGTTGCTTTGATATAGCTTGAACTTCAATGTTTTCATGCTAACTATGATAACATAATAGGTAGCAATTGGGTAGCCAAATGGTCAGAGAAAGATTAAGTATTCGCATTGTCGTGAGTCGGCTAGAGAAGTTGCGGAGAATTGCCAAACAGAAAGAAAAAACAATGACCCAACTTGTAGAAGACTGGATTGATAAACTTAAAGAGGAAAAGCCGTCCTAGAAGGACGGGGCTTTAAACCCAGTTTTCCGGTAAGGGCGATCGCCTTCAAACCCCCTAGCGTAAGCTACAAGTTTTTGCAATTCCATCAGGTTGGGAGATACCAATATTGCACGCCACCTTCATTATGACTGAGCAAAATCCCCAAATCTTCCAAGCTTTCTAGACAGTCGAGAATGACTTTTTGTTTGCGGCTGGCTGCTTTGAAATGGGCGGTGACTTGGGCGGCTGTCCATTCGCCGCTTTGGGTGCGGAATAAGTCGCGGATGGCCCAAAGTTGCTCTTTGAGGGTTTTGGGGAAAGGTTGTTGTTCCGTGGGGGCGATCGAGGTTTCGGTTTCGGTGGTGATACCTGCAAGGGATGGTTGCACGTAGGTTTCGCCTGGGGCTTGGTAGTCGGGACGCAGCCAGCGAATCAGTCCGTTGCGTTCTTCTTGGGCGCGTTGGGCGTTGAGGGTGACGAGGTTTTCCAGGATTTGGTCGTCGGTGAGGGTGGGTTCCCAACCATAGGTGGCAAATACGGCGGCATCGAGTTCGTCGTGGATTTGTTTGAGGGTGGAGACGAGGGCTTTTTGGTTGAAGGCTTTGTCTTTGTCGTTGAGGGGTTCGCCTTGGCGGAGTTTTTCGAGGAGGTTGTACATCCCGGTGATGGTGACTTCGGGGTGAGTGGTTTGGACTCGTTTGCGGTGGCTGTCGAGGCGTTCTCCGAGTTCTCGGATGGTTTGTTTTTGGGTGTCCGTGGGGTCGGGGAAGGGGAAAGGGTCGAAGCAAGTAGTTTTTGAGTAAACAGGGCGATCCTCTAAAGTACCACCTGCAATAAGTGCCCACGTAAGATGTACACTGCTAGATAAAACTCCTAAATAATAAGCATCATCTGAAGCAATGACAGCGAGTTTTACATCGGGTAATATATCTTCAGCAAGAAAAGTGAATACACGGTGTTTTGCTGTTTCAACGGTGGCAATATAACGCTCAAGACCTTCAATAGCTTTGCGTAACTGGGATCTTGGTTCAGCAAAAATCCACCAGCTATCTCGATAAGCTTTTCTCTTCTGAACTGCTCTAAATGGAAAAACTTCATCCCTAATTCGTTGATAAATTCTTGGATAAAAATCTTGAACCTGTTTCTCAGTTAACCCATATAAATCAACTACTTTAAGGCTTCGGGGTTTATCAGTAATATCTTTACCTTTGTAGAGAAGTTTGATTATTTTTTTTGCATCTGGTTCTAAGTGAAGCAGTAGCTTGAGTTCCTCGGCAGACAGGAAGAAACCTTCACCAAGTATTGTTACTCCCTTATTGCACACACCTAGGTTTGAAGCTAATGGAGCAACCTCGGAAGAGTTAAATCCAACCCTCAAATTAGAATAAATACATCCTTTTTTTTCTTTAAAAATAACATCATTCATCCCTTCTTTATTGAAGCATTCATATATAATTTTGGCAAGTAAACCCTCTTTGATGCCAGCAACAGCAACCGTCATTGCAATTCTTACTGCTGCACCATCATCGCTAATGACCCAAGGATGATCGGAAATTGCAAAAATAATAGAAATTTGATTCAGATACTTATCTAAAACTCTGCGGTTAAATATTTGCGTGATACTATTAGTTGTAATAAAGCCAAATGATTGAAGTTTTCCTTGCGTAAGAAGATAAGCAGCTTTATTCCACCAAAACATCACAAAATCACAGGCTGTGAGTGAATCGATATAAACTTTTCTTAGAGAACTAACATATTCATCTCCTAATATGTTATTCATACGCTTATCTACTATAAATGGAGGATTACTCACAACATAATCTGCCTCCTGCCACTCTGCGGGGCGTGCATTAATATACCGATAAATGGGAATCTGATCGCTCGCATCGGGAATATCTTCTCCCGTCACCGGACTCTTCATCATCCGTCCGCCCCAGCGAGTTCTCACCTTCCCCGCCGCATCCACATCCGGTGCCCTCCCGTCATAGGCCAACACCGCATCCCGGCATTCAATATTGTTGTACTCCCGCAGCACCGGTTCGATCGGCGGAATGGCGCCAAACCGCCGAAAATGCCACTGCAAATACCCAATCCAAATCACCAAATCCGCGATCGCCGCCGCCCTAGGATTGATCTCAATTCCCAAAAACTGACTCGGATTAACTTGAGCAATATCTAACCGCAACTGCGCCGATCCGGTGACATCCTCCAAGCGCCGCAACACCTCCGATTCCAACCCCTTCAACAAATCCAACGTCACATACAGAAAATTACCCGATCCGCAGGCCGGATCGAGAATCTTCACCTGTTGTAACTGCGTCAGAAATGCTTCTAAAACTGATCTCGCCTTTTTCCTTTGATTTGCAGTCGGTTCCGATTCCCCCGCGTTGAGCAACTGTTTAACCTCCGCTTGTACCGCAATCCAGCGATCGCCCAAAGGTTCCATCACCACAGGCTTTACCAACCGTTCCACATACGATCGCGGCGTATAATGAGCCCCCAACTTACTCCGTTCCCTCGAATCCAGCGCCCTTTCCAACAACGTCCCAAAAATCGCCGGTTCCACATTGCACCAATCCCGCTTCGCCGCCTGCAACAAAACTTCCAACTGCGCCTTTGTCAGCGCAAACGCCTGCGACTCGGCAAACAATCCGCCATTAAACCGCAACAGTTTGCCATGAAAGCCAAAACTCGTTCCCTCATTCATCGCCTCCCACAGCGCCTCTACCTCCGGCTTAAACGTCTTCGGATTGAGAATCCATCGCGTTTCCAGCGCCTGCGTAAACAAATGTTCTTTCAACAACCCCACATCCTCAGCAAACATGGTGAAAATACAGCGCATCAAAAACTGGGCGACTTGCTGCGGATCGACATTCGCCTCCATCCGCTTCGCCAACTCTGCCAAATCCGCCGCCACTTCCCGCGTCACCCGCGCCGCAATTTTCTCTGGATTGCGCTGCTGCGGATTGCTAAAAATATCGACAAACAAATCGAAAACATCGGCTTTCTGCAACTCAATTAGCCCAATTTCTCGCCGCGCCCCATAGCCGCCATAATCGCCGCTAAACCCCATCCATAATTCAAAATGATCGCCAATATCGCAAGTTAACAAAAACGGCGGTTTGCTGCTGAGACTGCGGGTATAGGCAACTGCCTGCACAAACGCTTTTTCCATCTCTCGCAAATAGGTATTTGTCCCCCGCTTGGCCGTTCCCTTTTTGCTCGTTGTTCCGCCCTGTTTTGCCTCGATTAAAAAATGCTCGGCTTTGTAAAAGTCAATAAACCCCGGAGTTACTTTGCCGCTGGGGTGAAAAATTTTGACATCTTTATCAAAGCAGTAGGGATCGTTGGGAATTCTGCCTTTATCAAAAGGGCGATCGACTCCCAGCGCCTCGCACATTTCCGCAAAAAACAACTGGTAGTTTGCCCGTTCGTTACCGCTAGAACCTGCCCAGCGCGTGATGAATGTTTCGACTCGCGTGCGATCGGCCTCATTCATGCTTGAATCCCTGCTGCTTGCTTTTTCCTGATTCTATACTTCGATCGGTTTGAATTGGCGATTTATCTTGCGATTTTGGTTGGAAACTCCTGGCACCGATTACCCAGTGGGCGGCAGTTAAGAGGTAAAATAATCCCCAATCTTCTATTTAGAAACACTTTGGCGAGATTTGAGTTCATAGTAGATGGCCCACCAGTATCACAACAAGCTCGTAGGCGAGCTCTTCTTAAAGCTTGGAAAGTGACAGTGAGGCAAGAGGCTGAAAAATACTGGTCTTCGGAGCAGAAAACAGCTACTGGCCTAGTGATGCTTCAGATAACTTATTTCTACGATTCTGTTAAAATCGATGTAGACAACATAGTAAAGCCAATTCAAGATGCAATTATCGGGCTAGCCTATGTCGATGACGATCAAGTAACTGATGTTCTAGTCCGCAAGAGGAATTTATCAACTAACTTTAAAGTAGAAAATATGACCTCGATTCTAGCGGAAGGATTTGCCCGTGGTAGTCAGGAACCTCAGCCTAAAGGCATGAGGCTTGAAGGAGAAATCTAACAAGCCGTTCTGACCAGCCTAAGTCTTAACTGGCTACGTTTTTTGAGTCACGACACCGGGAGAATGCGAAGCTAGTTCCCTGCTCTGTCGCTGGTAGTTAAACAGTCTTAAGGTCACTGAGACAGTGCTACGGGCCTAACAAGCTCATTAAACCTTGGCGAAGCTAACTTTACCCCGCAAGGGAGGCTCGAAAGAGCAAAACACTATGCGTACAGGGCTCTTAAGTTTGAGGCGGTAATTGTCCCGTTGAAAGTGCAACACAAAAGCACACTCCCGCCAACCAGTCCCAAGGCGGTAGTAAATCAAAAATGTAAAGCCGTCCTAAAAGGACGGGGTTTCTACCCATTTTTCTGATGAATTCTTGCACATTGTCGTAATTGATGCTCCTGACAAAGAGGTACTGACATGATCGCAACCCCAAGTGCAAACATAGAAAGAGAGCAACTGCTGAAACTAGCAGAGGAGTATCGTGAGAAAGGTTATGAAATTTCATTTCATCCAAACTCTGAAGATTTACCGGACTTCCTTAAAAGCTATCGCCCGGATCTGATAGTGCGCCGGGGCGAAGAATCGGTGGTTATTGCAGTCAAGTCACGCGCTTCACTCAAGTCACCCTCTACTACATATCTACGTAATTTAGCCCAAGCAGTAGCAGAAAATCCCGGCTGGAGGTTTGAGTTAGTGATGACTAACTCGGAGGATGCAGTCGATATTTCCCAAGCTGAGGATTCTTTTCAAGAGCATGAAATAGAGTTGGGTTTGCAAGTCGCCAAGCAACTTGTAACACAACATCTAGAGTCAGCAATGCTATATTGTTGGTCTTTAGTTGAGGCAACTTTGAGGATTGTTGCCCATAAAGAAGAGCTAAGTTTGCAAAGATTAGAACCGCTGTATTTAGTGAAACAACTGACGGTTGAGGGCGTGATTTCTAAATCCGAATATCAGTTATTAATGAATGCGCTTTCTTTGCGGAACGCTATTGCTCATGGGTTTAAAACTACACAACTTACGCAAAATTCTGTGTGCGAACTGATTGAGGTTACAGAGAAAATATTGAAAGATAATACGGCGGTTGTCTAAAGCAAAAAGGTTGGGTTTTCTTTCGTTAACCCAACCTATTAATAATGTAATGAAATCAAACTTCAGAGTTTAGCCTTGATTCACCACAGTCGGTTTTAAACTTTCCTGTGACTTCGATCGATCTAAACTATTTTGAACTTCCACAGATTCCTTAATCGGTTTCCGGGCTTCAATTAAACTCAGAGCTTTGTTCACGCTTTCAGGTAAAATCACTACCAAACTGCCGGCCGGCGCCTCATCTAAAGCTTTGTTAACAGCCGTTGTTTCGTCGAGAATCAACTCGTATTCAACTTGAGATTTCTTTGCGGTTCCTGCAGAAATCGCCTCGGCAATTCCCTGGCAAATTAACTTTGCCACCGTACCGGGTTCTCGGCCGCGCCTGTCAATATCTTCTTTGACAATGATACGATCGAACATCTCGGCCGAAAGTTTGCCCAGCGTGACAAAATCTTCATCTCGTCGGTCTCCGGGCGCGCCGACTACCCCGATCCGCAGTCCCGGCCAATTCAGCACGAAACTGCCCAAAGCTTTGTAGCTGTGGGGGTTGTGGGCGTAGTCGAGTAAAGCGTGATAGCTGCCCAATTTAAACAAATTCATCCGTCCGGGAGTTTGACCCACCGATGCTTGGAAGCTTGACAAAGCAGCGCGAATATCTTCTATTTTCAATCCTTGGGCAAAAGCTGCCAAACAAGCTGCTAAAGCATTGGCAATCATAAACGGCGCGCGCCCGCCCATCGTCAGCGGCACGTTCACAGCCTGCTCAATTCTCAGCGTCCAATCGCCTTTTAAGATCGACAAGTACCCGTTTTCGTAAATCGCTGCCAGCCCGCCCGCCGCGGTATGTTTGGCAACCAGTTCGTTGTCCGGGTTCATGGAAAAATATGCAATTTGAGCCTTGACACGCTGCGCCATTTGTGATACTAGCGGGTCGTCTGCATTCAAAACTGCATAGCCTTTGGGCATTACCGACTCGACGAGGACGCTCTTGAGTTTGGCCAGTTGTTCCACGGTGTCGATGTCGCCAATGCCCAAGTGATCGGCTGCGACGTTCAAGACGACGCCGACATCGCACTGATCGAAGCCGAGGCCCGATCGCAAAATTCCGCCTCTGGCAGTTTCCAACACGGCCACTTCCACCGTCGGGTCAGACAAAATCAATTGAGCACTCTGCGGCCCGGTATTGTCTCCGGTTTCGACCAAATAATCGCCAATGTAAGTGCCGTCGGTAGTCGTGTATCCAGTAATCTGACCGGTCTGCTTGACAATGTGGGCTAGCAGGCGAGTGGTTGTCGTTTTGCCGTTGGTTCCCGTTACCGCTAAAATCGGCACCCGGCTGGGTTGAGGTGAGGGGAAAAGCATATCGAAGACGGCGCCGGCGACGTTGCGGGGTAAACCCTGACTCGGGGCGACGTGCATTCTGAAACCCGGTGCTGCGTTGACTTCAACGATGACGCCGTTGACATCGCGCAGGGGTTGGGAGATGTCGGGAGTTACTACGTCAATGCCGGCGATGTCCAAACCGATAATTTTGGCTACTCTGGAAAACAGCCAGACGTTTTCTGGGTGGATTTCGTCGGTGCGATCGACTGCAATTCCACCGGTACTCAAGTTTGCTGTCGCCCGCAAAAATACTCTTTCGCCGGCGGGCACTACGGAGTCCATCGCGTATCCTTGTTTTTGCAGCAAATCCAGGGACAATTTGTCGATCGTGATCCGGGTGAGTACGTTGTCGTGTCCGTCTCCTCGCTGCGGGTCGCGGTTTACTTCTTCAATAAGCTGTTCTACTGTAGACTTGCCGTTGCCCACGACGTTAGCGGGGACTCGTTCTGCGACTGCTACGACTTGCCCGTTGACTACCAATACTCTGTGGTCGCGGCCGGTGTAATAGCGCTCGACAATGACGCTTTTTGTTTTTGATGCCGCGCTGGCTAAGTCGTAGCCTTCTTCTGCTGCTTCCCAGGAGTTGATGTCGATCGTAATGCCGCGGCCGTGGTTGCCGTCTAGGGGTTTGAGGACGATCGGATAACCGCCGACATCTTCGATCGCCCCGCGCAGTTCGTCCAAATAATGAATCACCGTTCCTCTGGGAACAGGCACGCCGGCGCTGCCGAGGATATTTTTGGTACCTTCCTTGTCGCAGGCCAGTTCTACCCCCAAAACTCCCGTGCGGTTGCTCAGAGTTGCCTGAATCCGCTTTTGGTGAACCCCGTAGCCGAGTTGAATCATAAACCGGGCGTTCAAAGGTATCCAAGGAATGCCGCGCGCTTCTGCTTCCTTGATCAGTGTTTCCGTGCTCGGCCCTAGTGCCGCCGACCCAGCAAACTCTCTCAGGTCTCTCAAATCTTGGACTAATTCTGCTGCTGGATAAGTGCCCGTATCGGCAATGCTTTGGCACATCCGCACGCCCGCCCGGGCTGCATAGCGACCTGCTTGTTCGTTTTGATACTCGATTACTACTTGGTAAATGCCTGGGGTCGCAGTCTCGCGGGTGCGACCGAACCCGACTGGCATTCCTGCCATTTCCTGAAGTTCTAGGGCGACGTGTTCGATTACGTGTCCCATCATTGTGCCTTCTCTGACCCGTTGCAGGAATCCTCCCTGATGGCCTGGAGAACAGTGATGGTCGTTCAAACTCGGAAGTGCGGCGATCAACCCTTCGTAGAATCCAGGAATTTCCGCTGTGGTTTTATCTGCCCACTCCTCTAAATCCAGACGCATCAGGACGAGTTTCTGGCGTCGGATGCTCCAGTAGTTGGGGCCGCGTAAGGTCTGGATTTTAAGTATTTTCATGGCAGTTAGAGGGGTATGGGGCGCGAAATCTTATAGATAATTGGAGCATTTATTCAATTTCGATCTAGATTGCTCGATAGACTGTTCGCAGCGAACAGTTTGGGAGTGAATTTCCAGTTATGGGCTACCCAATTGAAAATTTATGCCCTGCGATCGGCTAAAAACAAGTACAGGTACATGGCTAGCAAAAACTCCAAGCCCGAAGCTAGAATTTTCTGTGGTTCGGCCTCCTGGGGTCAGACCGTGGCTGCTTCGGAATCTATTCTATTGTGGTATCCATGATTCGGCCGGAATGCCGCCTAATTTCTGCCGAATCAATGACAAGAGATGTTCTACGTTAGTTGGCTGTGCGGCATTCGGGGGGCCAGCCAGACTCGGAACACGCTCCCGATGGCATTGGTTTGCCTAGGGGCATATTGTAGCAATCTCCGTGACACAGGACGTGCAAGCGCATATTGAACAGGCTTAAGGGTTCTGTCGCTCCTACCATAGACTCATTGGTATAAAAATTTTCCCTAGAATCAACAATAGTCACAGTGCCTTTACCGAGAATTTTCATAGTATCGTCTCCCTCAAACAAGGCGCAGGTGTCTTCGTCAATACCAATAGCGAGGCGATCGGGATGGCAAGCCACAGCCGACAGCAAGCGAGCCATGCGGTTGCGGTTGTGAAAATGCTGATCTACGATGATCTCAGGAATAATGTTAAGTCCGTTTGCCATGTCTACTAAAGAGCGGTTCGGCGGGGCACCACTCCCACCGCCGGCAATCATGTGATATCCCATCACCGCAGCACCCGCGCTGGTGCCAGCGAGGGTAATCTTGCCTTCGAGAGTTTCTTTGCGAATTTTCTCCATCAGCGGGGTGTCCGCCAGCAGCCCACAAAGCCGCAGTTGGTCGCCGCCTGTGATGAATACGCCCGTACAGTCTTCTAAGTAATCTTTCCAGACGGGGTTTTCGCCTTGTTCGCGTTCGCGGATGTCCACTACTTTGACTGCGCTAACGCCCATTTCGTCAAATATTGTGCGGTAGCGGTTGCTAATTCCTTCGGGATCTCGCGAAGCGCAGGGAACGATCGCCAGCCGAGCGTTTGCACCCCCAGCACGGCAAAAAAAGGTGTTCAGAATCTCTCGCCCGTGAACTTTGTCTTCGGCTCCCCCGATGACCATAATCGAGGTTTTTGTGCGCTGGGGAATATTGTGTTCAAGGGCTTGAGATGTCAACTGCTGCATGGTGTGTCTTCCTCTGTTGGATGTGAAATTCAATTTTGCCGTGGCTGTGCGTAGAATAGGGCTTTTTAAGAATAAATATTTGTTGGTGCGAGCGAGGTGCGATCGGCGATCGCGCTATCCCGCAGTTGTTTGGGGGCGAGTTTACTTGCAGTCGCTGTCATGAAAAACAGATTATTTTTGTACAAAACCGGCCCGCCGACACAGGAAGAGAATTTAACTTGCCAAAATTTTCAGAAATTATAAGAAATTATAAAGAATAAAGCAATTACTGAAAACTGAACTCCCTCTAAAGGTCAAACTAGAGGTGATGTATCAATGAAATTCCAATAATTGTGCGATTTGACGTTGTTACCCTATTTCCAGAATTTTTCCGGGCTCCCCTAGAGTCGGGACTGATGGGCAAAGCCTTAGCTAAAAAGATTGCTGAGGTGAATTTTGTCAATCCCCGCGATTTTACCACAGACAAACACCAGCGAGTCGATGATGAGCCTTACGGGGGCGGAGTGGGGATGCTGATGAAACCGGAACCGATTTTTGCTGCGGTGGAGTCGCTGCCGGTTTTGCCGAGGCGGGAGGTGATTTTGCTGACTCCCCAGGGGGAACCGATGCAGCAGTCGATGTTTCGGGAGTTGGCGGCAGATCGCGATCAGTTGGTGTTGATTTGCGGTCATTATGAAGGTGTGGACGATCGAGTCCTGCATTTGGTAACTCGCGAGGTGTCTTTGGGGGATTTTGTACTCACGGGGGGGGAAATTCCGGCTTTGGCTTTGATTAATGGAGTTTTGCGATTGCTGCGGGGAACTGTGGCGAAGGAAGATTCGCTGAAGTTTGAGAGTTTTGAGGACGGACTTTTGGATTATCCGCAGTACACTCGACCGGCGGATTTTCGGGGATTGAAGGTGCCCGACGTGTTGCTGTCGGGTAATCACGCAGAAATTGCTCGCTGGCGCAGGGAACAGCAAATTGAAAGAACGCGCCAAAGGCGATCGGATTTGTACGATCGGTGGTTGCAGGAGAGGGAAGAATAGGAGAAAGGGCGATCGCACGACTGGTCAATCGATTTTAGATTTTAGATTTTCGATTTTCGATTGATCCCACGGATAAATGCGGGGGCTTGAGGATTTTAGATTTTCGATTTTGGATTGATTCCACGGATAAATCACGTGGCGCGTACCACCTTTGAAATTCGTGGTCAGAAACCGGGTTTTTTGCGGTAATACTTCGTTGTCGTCCACAGATTCGGTAAAAAACCCGGTTTCTTTGGTCTTGATGCGTCCAAAACCGTATATTTAAAAGCCTAATAAATTTTGGATTCGCGTTTGTAAGTCTTTGAGTTCAGGAGAGTGATCGAGAAGTCCCCATAATTTTCTAGCGTTTCCAGCATTAACCCTTCTCTCCCCCCTCCAGCCGCTTTAGGATTGCCATAGCTGCTAAGGAAATCAGCAAAAAAAAATATTTAACACTCGGCTCGGCATTAAAAAATAAATTCACTGATCTCCCTAAAAATATGAAATAATTGTCTTCTACTATACTTCCCAAACCTTCCTTTTACATGAACATCCGCATCGGCAACGGTTACGACATTCACTGCTTAGTTCCCGATCGCCCTCTCATCCTAGGCGGTGTCAATATTCCTCACGAATTAGGATTACTCGGCCACAGCGACGCCGACGTACTTACTCACGCTATCATGGATGCCATGCTCGGAGCTCTCAGCTTAGGAGATATCGGGCTGTATTTCCCTCCAACTGACCCGAAATGGAAGGGTGCGGATAGTCTCGTATTGCTGGCACAAGTCAATCAGTTAATATTAGATAAAGGCTGGGAAATCGGCAATATTGATTCGGTGGTAGTGGCAGAACGTCCAAAGCTGAAACCGCATATTGAGCAAATGCGCGATCGGCTTTCTACTGTCCTACAATTAAAACCTGACCAAATCGGCATCAAAGCTACTACCAACGAAAAGTTAGGCCCTGTGGGGAGAGAAGAAGGAATTGCAGCCTATGCTGTAGTTTTGTTAGTGCTAAAATAGTTGTCAGGTTATGAAAATTTTCTACTTATTTAGGAGTCGAATTTATGCTCGCCGAAGACTTGGAAATCACAACACCGATCGACGTTGACATCATAGCTCTCGATAAGGACGATCGCGTAGTCGTGCTAATCGAGGTCAAAATTATTCAAGCTCAAGAAAAAGCAGCAAAGCAGAGGATTGCTGACTACATGATATCTTGGATGAAAGCTGTGTTAGCAAAGATGTCCGAGCAGCGCACCATCATTCCCTATGCTATGTTTGTTGACACCGAACAAATTCTGATTTTCAAATGGGACGGAGTAAACTTATCTGAACCTGTTTGTTCTCTAAACACTGGTGAAATACTTCGCCATTATCAGCCAGAATTTGGTAGCCAACAGATATTTGAGTCTTACTTAGAGACTCTAATCGAAGCGTGGCTGCGAGACTTAGCATATCAATGGAAATCGGAGATGCCGCCAGCATCAGAACAGATAACAATAATTGGCTTGTTAGAAAGGCTGGCTGGTGGAACAACAAAATCAGGAGTGCAACTTGGCAATTTTGTATATCGAGACAAACTTTTTGATGAGTATTGCGACCGGGCGTGAGCCTCAAGCAAGTATGTTGCTGACGCAAACGCCAGCATCCGTACAGTTGACAATACCCAGTATTTGCTATATGGAATCTTTCTCTGCTTTAGAGGACGAAGTGAAGCGAAACAACTATTTCAAACAGCAACTTGACAATCAAATCAGCGAGGCTAATCGAGATTTAACCTCACAGCACGCCCGGTCTCTATTTTTAAACTTAGGTGAGTCTAGAATCGACTATGAAAGACGACTCTCTGATATAAATTTGCGTCTGCGCCAAGCTATGGAGCAGTTATCTCAAAAAGGTGAAATGATTGTCTTAACTGCTAATGTTATTCAAGAAAGCTTGAATAACATTATCATTGCTCAAGACCCAACAGACAATTTGATTCTACACTGTATCCTGAGTCATGCCCGCTTGCACCCCACAGCTCCCAAAGTATTTTTAAGCGGCAACGTTAGAGAATTTCGCAAACTACCGGAAGTTCAAGATGCTTTGCGGGAAGTAGGGATAACCAAGTATTTTTCGCGCACTGAAGACTTTCTCGGTTGGTTACAATCTCAGTCAACCAATTTTAGATTTTAGATTTTAGATTTTAGATTCATCCCACGGATGAATCCGGGGGCTTGTTAGGAATGATGCGGAGCTTTTTAAAGTCTCTACGGATGAATCCAGGGGCTTGTGAGCATAAGCTAATACGCATTTAAATTGCATGGGGAAATAAATTTTCCTTCTTGTGGGGTGGGCCGAAGAGCCCGCCCTCAACATACAATTTAAATGCACAACAGCTTATTACTTTCGGTCATTGGTTATTTGTTATTGGTGATTGGTTCCTCGTAGTTGCACGCAGATGGTATAGTAAAAAATTATGAAAATTTCTATGATGCTACATTCAAGACTGCGCTGTCTGGCGATTTTACTGGTGGCAATTGCCACTATAACTCTGTCTGCGTGCACTCCAGCCCGATCGAACTTAGCAAACAGACTCATCGTTCCCACCCCCAGCGGCCCGGCCACCTTCAACTACCCGCTGAATCAATCTGCATACAGCGTCTTTGGCTATATGTACGAAGGACTGATCAACGAAAACGGCTTGACATCGAAGCTAGAACCCGGTTTAGCAGAGTCCTGGGAAGTCTCCAAAGATGGCAAAAAAATCGTCTTCACGCTGCGAGAAAATTTGAAATGGTCAGACGGCGCACCCCTGACTACTGATGACATTATCTTTAGCTATGAAAAGATTTATTTCAATGACAAAATTCCTAGCGGTTTGAAAGATACTCTGAGAGTTGGGATGAGTCGCGAATTCCCAAAAGTTAAAAAAATTGACAGCCGCCGCGTTGAATTTTCCGTTGCAGAACCCTTTGCTCCATTTATTAGATATGCTGGGGGAATCCCAATTTTACCAGCTCATATTTTACAGGAAGCTGTCGAAAATACAGATGCAGACGGCAACCCTAAATACCTGACTACTTGGGGCACGGATACCGATCCTAAAAAAATTGTCGGCAACGGTCAGTACCGAATGCTGAGTTATACTCCTAATCAGCGCGTTGTTTTGGAAAAAAATCCCTATTTTTGGCGCAAAGATGCTGAGGGAAATGTCCAGCCTTACATCCAGCAAATTGTTTGGCAAATTATCGAAAATACTGATAATCAATTGCTGAATTTTCGATCGGGCGATTTGGATACTCTGAACGTGGAACCGGAAGTGTTTCCCCTGCTGAAACGGGAGGAAAAACGCGGCAAATATACGGTCTTTAACGGCGGGCCGGATACTGGCAGCGTGTTTATGTGTTTCAATCTGAATAAGGGGCGCAATGCTCAAAATCAGCCGTTTGTAGACCCAATTAAGTCTCGGTGGTTCGCGAGTAAGGAATTTCGGCAGGCGATCGCCTACGGCATCAACCGATCCGCCATGACTAACAATATCTATCGCGGACTGGGCGCGCCGCTGCATTCCCCAATTCCGGCGCAAAGCCCGTTCTACCTGTCCCCAGAAGAGGGATTGAAAACTTACAGTTACGATCGGCAAAAAGCCAAAGAGTTACTGTTAAGTGCTGGTTTCAAGTATAATAGTAACGAGGAATTGTTGGATGCTGAAGGCAACAAAGTCCGATTTACGTTGTTGATGGCTGCGGGAAAAAAAGTGCGGGAACAAATGGCAACGCAAATTAAGCAAGATTTGGGCAAACTGGGAATGCAAATTGATACGCAGTTCCTGAGTTTTAACACTTATGTGGAAAAGCTGCGCTTGACTCGAAATTGGGATACTTACCTCGGCGGTTTTACCGGAGGTACTGAACCGCACAGCGGCTACAATATTTGGTCTGTTAACGGCACACTGCACAGTTTCAACCAGGGCCCGCAGCCGGGAGAACCGCCGATTAAGGGTTGGAAAGTTGACGATTGGGAGCAAAAAATCGATGACCTTTACGTGAAAGCTTCCCAGGAGCTTGATGAGGCGAAGCGCAAAGAAATTTACGGCCAGACGCAGCAGATTATCGCGGAACAAGTGCCTTTTGTTTATATGGTAAATCCGCTGACTTTTGAGGCTGTGCGCGATCGCGTTTCGGGAATTCGCTACAGTGCCCTCGGCGGTGCTTTCTGGAATTTGTACGAACTGAAAATAACAGAATAGTCAGTCGATTTTAGATTTTAGATTTTAGATTTTAGATTTCATTTAGTCTAAAGATGAATCTGGGAACTTGAACAAGAGTCTAAAATTGTGCCATCGCGATTTAAGTTGGGGGCTTGTATCCGTTTTTGGGCAGGTCATTAGTTAGCAGTCATTTGTTATTAGTTTATGGAACCTAAAATTTTACAGCAGTTACTCGAATCAGTGGCCGCAGGCGATGTGAGTCCGATCGCAGCTTTGGATAAATTAAAGCATTTTGACTTTGAACAAGTCGGCGATTTTGCCAAAATTGACCACCACCGCACTTTAAGAACGGGTTTTCCTGAAGTAATTTGGGGCCCAGGGAAAACGCCAGACCAAATTGTTGAAATTATCGACGCGATGCGCGGGCGAAATTCGGCGGTGATGGCGACACGAATCGAACCGGAAGTTTTCGAGCAACTGCAACAAAAAATACCCGATTTGTGCTACTACCAAAAGGCTCGGATTTGTGCAATTTCTCCTAATTCCCCAACTCCGCAGCATCCGGGTACTGTGACTATTATCAGTGCGGGAACGGCGGATTTACCTGTAGCGGAAGAGGCGGCAATTACTGCGGAACTTTGCGGTTTTCAGGTGCGACGTTTGTGGGATGTCGGAGTTGCCGGCATTCACCGCTTGCTGAGCAACCGGCACGTGATTACTGATGCTGATGTGTTGATTGCGGTTGCTGGTATGGAAGGTGCTTTGGCTAGTGTGGTTGCGGGTTTGGCAGATTGTCCGGTGATTGCTGTGCCGACAAGTGTTGGTTATGGTGCGAGTTTTGGCGGGATTGCGCCTCTTTTAACTATGCTCAATTCTTGTGCGGCTGGTGTTGGTGTGGTGAATATTGATAACGGGTTTGGTGCGGCGATTTTGGCTTGTCAAATTCTCAGAACTGCTGGTAAAGTAGGGAAAATTAACAAATAGACCTCGACCGTATTTATTGTGGAACAGGCATCCTGCCTGTTCAAGACTTGCTTTTCTGGAAAAATCTAATGATATCAATTCCGGTTGCATCGGAATTAATATCACCCGAAATCAGGACACGGCAGTGCCGTGTCCCTACAATCGATCGTGGTAGGGACACGGCAGTGCCGTGTCCGACCTATCATTCCGGCGCAGCCGGAATTGATATGAAAAGCCGCTATACCCGTAATTTGTGGCGAGATCCCTTAATTCACTACCAAGGGATCTCGTACTTTTCATTATTTCCCTAAATCAGCCGGAAATTAGCCGATGTAATCGCATTAGCACTCACTCCAATCATTACACCTAACTCCTCTCCTGTCAAGAGGTTTTTGATGAGAGATCCCTGAGTATTTTGAGTTATTCCCAACTGGCTAAAGCTCAAACCTCCGGTTAGTGCGATCGCATCAGTACCGAGGGTAAAATCAGCGATGATCTCAAATCCTTGACCTGCTTTTAAGACAAAGATATCGTTACCGCTACCTCCGATCAAACTATCATTTCCCAAATCTCCGTAAAGGATATCATCACCTTGACCACCAGTGAGAGTATCATTATCTTCCCCTCCATAAAGAGTATCATTTCCTTCGCACCCTCCCAGGATATCTGCTGCTTCGTTACCGCTGATAAAATCATCACCATCCCCGCCGCAGATAGTATCCGCACCCAGACTTCCAAACAGGTAGTCATCACCTTCACTACCAAGGATTATGTCATTCCCTTTGCCTCCGAATAAGGTGTCATTTCCCTTGCCACCATCAATAAAGTCATCATTTCTGTTACCATAAACAATGTCATCACCTTCGCGGCCATTTATAGAGTCATTGCCTTGGCCTCCGAAGATTAAATCATTGCCCAAGTCGCCCAGAATAATGTCGTTTCCTTCATCTCCAAATAGGATGTCATCACCTTTGCCACCGCTGATAAAATCATTACCTGTGTTGCCGTTGAATATGTCGCGACTCTCGCCCCCATATAAGTTATCATTCCCCGATTTGGCATCCAATATATTGCCGTTGTTGCTGCCGAGAAATTCATCATTTTGGGCAGTGCCTATTTGAATGGACGATACACCGAGTATGGTGTTTTCAACTGAATTCGGTTGGTTTAAGTTGGGATAGGCAATGTCATCGCAGATGCAGTCATCGTTGGGGATGTTATTGGTTGTTGGTGTTGGCGTTACTTCGGGCGTTGGTGTCGGTGTTTCCGCTGTTGTTGGTGTTGGCGTTTCTGCGGGCGCAGGTGCTGGTGCGGGTGCGGGTGCGGGTGCGGGTGTTGGTGCGGGTGTTGGTGCGGGTGTTGGTGCGGGTGTTGGTGCGGGTGTTGGTGTTTCTGCGGGCGCAGGTGCTGGTGTTGGTGCGGGTGTTGGTGTTTCCGCAGGTGTTGGTGCGGGTGTTGGTGCGGGTGCTGGTGTTGGTGCGGGTGTTGGTGCCGGTGCCGGTGCGGGTGTGGGTGCAGGTGCAGGTGCAGGTGCGGGTGCGGTGTCGTTATCAGTATTAGTGACTGCGACATCATCCGCATTAACACCGCTGTAATTGGTATCGGTACTGGTAGCAGCAGCGGTGACAATGTTGTAGGC
>NZ_JAUBTI010000005.1:101289-168005 GCF_036702415.1 Microcoleus sp. D3_18a_C4
ATGCCGATCGACACATCTGCTGTAGGCTGGCTATTGAGAACTACTGTAAAATTAGCAGTTCCCCCCGCTTCCGTCGTGGTTAAACCGCTGGTGGGAGTGACGGTGATGCCTTTAGTGTCGTTATCAGTATTAGTAACTGCGACATCATCCGCATTAACACCGCTGTAATTGGTATCGGTACTGGTAGCAGCAGCGGTGACAATGTTGTAGGCAGCGTTCCCATCTACTACTAAGTCATCTACTCCGGTAACAGTGACGGTTTGGGGAACGTTCCAGTTAGCCGAGGTGAAAGTTAAACTCGGTTTATCTACTGTCCCTTCTGCGGTTTTATCGGAAGTAATGCCGATCGACACATCTGCTGTAGGCTGGCTATTGAGAACTACTGTAAAATTAGCAGTTCCCCCCGCTTCCGTCGTTGTTAATCCGGCAGTTGGATTAATAGAAATTCCCGCAGTATCATCGTTTTGAATCGTAGTTGTTACCCCAGAACCGATAATGTTAGCAGTTCCTGGGGCAGTGGCGTTGCTCAGAGTCAGTGAAGCAGTTTCGTTAGGTTCGACAATTCGATCGCCCACAACGGCCACTGCAATTGTAGCTGTGGTAGCATTAGCAGCAAAACTAATCGTACTGCCAGTAGCAGTTACTCCGGTGCCGGTAACAATGGGGTTATTGTAATCGACGCCAGCGGTTGCGCCTCCGGCAAAACTAAAATCAATGCTGCTACTTTGGTTGATTTCTCCGGTACGGGTAACGGTGAAACTTACCACTTGAGTACCGCTGTTTCCCTCAGTCACAGTGACGCTACTGCCGACGACGCTGTAAGTAATATCGTTATCGGTAATCTGTGCATTCACCGGGCCGATCGCCAATGTTGTTGGATAATTAGGATCGGCACTGTTGGTAATAGCGTGGGTTAGTGCACCGATATGGTTGTTTTCCGGTACGGTATCATCAACAGCACGAACGGTGACTGTTTGGGGAGTGATGCCGTTAACATTTGTGAAGGTTAAAGTTTGCGAGGCGGCAAAATTCGTTCCATCCAGGCTAACCCGCGCTTGAGCATCCGCCGTTACAGTAATTTGAACGTTGCTCGTGGGGAGGGTGTTCAATTGTAAGGTATAAGTATCCGTGCTGCCACCCTCTGTTACTTCCGTACTGCCAGCAGATTGAGTGACGGTAACGCCCGGAGTGTCGTTGTCGGTGTTGGTGAGGGCGACATCGGCTGGATTGAGATTGTTATAGTTTGTGTCGGCGGTGGTGGTGTCGGGGGCGGTGATAATTTGGTAGTTAATATTGCCGTCAGCTACTAAATCGTTTACACCTGTGATGGAGACGGTTTGGTAAGCGTTCCAATTAGTTGAATTAAAGGTGAGGTTAGCAGGTAAAACCGTTCCTTCTGCGCTGTTGTTGCTGGTTAAACCGATGGTGACATTAGCTGTTGGTTGGCTTCTCAGGCGGATGTCAAAAGTGGCTTGGGCTCCTGTTTCGCTGGTATTGCCGCTAATCGGGAGGATGTCAAATCCGGCGATGTCGTTGTCGGTGATGGTGAAACTACCTGTGGTGGTGCTTCCTAATACGATGCCTGCAGATGGGTTACTAATGGTGAGGTTGGCAGTTTCGTCAATTTCGTCAATTTGGTCATCGGTAATGGTGAAGGTGACTTGTCCGCTGTTTGTGCCATTGGCGATGGTGATTTGGGTGGGAATAGTGCCAGTGAAATCAGCAGCAGTTGCTACTCCAGTTAAGGCTAAGTCAACGGTTTGATTGCCTACTACAGGTGCTGCGGCTGTAGCGATGATGGTGATGCTGGTGGTTCCCGCTTCGGTGCCGATGCTGGGGGTAACTGAGAGGTTGACTGTGGGGAAGTCATTGTCAGTAATCGCAATATTTTGAGTAGTGTTTGTTCCCAAAACTATCCCCGCCGAAGGATTGCTGATAGCTAAAGTTGCAGTTTCGTTTCCTTCAATTAACACATCATCGGCAACAGTGAAAGTGACAGTACCCGTAGTTTGTCCGCTGGGAATGGTGATGGTGGTGCCGCTGAGGTTGTAGTCGCCGGCGGTGATATTTGTTCCTGTTACGCCTAAGTTAACGGTTTGATTGCCGACAACTGCTTGGGATGCTGTGGCGGTGACGGTGATTGCTGTGGTTCCTGCTTCTGTGCCGATGCTGGGAGTAACTGAGAGGTTGACTGCGGGGAAGTCGTTGTCGGTAATTGTGACGTTACCAATGGTGGTAGTTCCTAATGTCAAGCCAGCAGAAGGATTGGAAATTGTGAAAGTGCCTGTTTCGGTTCCTTCTATGAGTGCATCATCATCAATATTGACGGTAAATGAACCTGTGGTTTGACCGCTGGGAATGGTAATGCTAGTGGGAATAGTGCCTGTGAAGTCAGCAGGAAGTGCCGTACCGGAAAGAGCAACATCAACGGTTTGATTGCCGACAACGGCTTGGGATGCTGTGGCGGTGACGGTGATTGCTGTGGTTCCTGTTTCGGTGCCGGTGGTGGGAGTAACTGAAAGGTTGACTGCGGGGAAGTCGTTATCGGTAATTGTGGCGTTACCAGTAGTGGTAGTTCCTAATGTCAAGCCAGCAGAAGGATTGGAAATTGTGAAAGTGCCTGTTTCGCTTCCTTCAATTAAGGCATCATCATTAATATTGACGGTAAATGAACCTGTAGTTTGACCGCTGGGAATGGTAATGCTAGTAGGAATTGTGCCTGTGAAGTCAGCAGCAAGTGCCGTACCGGAAAGAGCAACATCAACGGTTTGAGCGCCGACAACTGCTTGGGATGCTGTGGCGGTGACGGTGATTGCTGTGGTTCCTGTTTCGGTGCCGGTGCTGGGAGTAACTGAAAGGTTGACTGCGGGGAAGTCGTTATCGGTAATTGTGACGTTACCAATGGTGGTAGTTCCTAATGTCAAGCCAGCAGAAGGATTGGAAATTGTGAAAGTGCCTGTTTCGGTTCCTTCTATGAGTGCATCATCAATAATATTGACGGTAAATGAACCTGTAGTTTGACCGTTGGCAATGGTAATGCTAGTAGGAATTGTGCCTGTGAAGTCAGCAGCAAGTGCCGTACCGGAAAGAGCCACATCAACGGTTTGAGCGCCTGTAACTGCTTGGGATGCTGTGGCGGTGACGGTGATTGCTGTGGTTCCTGTTTCTGTGCCGGTGGTGGGAGTAACTGAAAGGTTGACTGCGGGGAAGTCGTTGTCGGTAATCGCAATATTTTGAGTAGTGGTTGTTCCCAAAAATATTCCCGCCGAAGGATTGCTGATAGCGAGAGTTGCAGTTTCGCTGCCTTCAATTAAGGCATCATCGGCAACAGTGAAAGTGACAGTACCTGTAGTTTGTCCGTTGGGAATTGTGATGGTTGTGCCGCTGAGGTTGTAGTCGCCGGCGGTGATATTTGTTCCTGTGACACCTAAGTTAACGGTTTGATTGCCGACAACTGCTTGGGATGCTGTGGCGGTGACGGTGATGAGGGTTGTGCCTGCTTCGGTGCCTGCGTTACTGCTGACGGAGAGGTTGACGGTGTTGCCGAGAATAATAGTGCCGTAAACATCGTTATTGTCTTGGCTGTTGCCGACACCGTTGGCGGGGGTGTTAGCACCGGGAGTGCCTGCTTGGTTGGCTGCTGTGTTGGTGGTGAAAGTTGCTCCCAATGTGGTGACAGTAGGTAGCGCAGTCGGCATCCCTTGGTTGTTGCTGTTGGTGTTGGTGAGGGATTGCATGGCGAAAATTGCCCCACCTTTGCCTTGGCCGGGGTTCCCGCCTGTGCCGCCAGTGGCGGTGTTGCTGCTGAAGGTGGCGTTGTTGAGGGTTAAAGAGCCCTGGCGAATGAAGATGGCACCCCCCATACCGGCGCCGCCACCACCATTGCCGGCAGCACCCCCGAAACCAGGGGTGCCACCACCGCCACCGTAGCCACCATTGCCGTTGTAACCGCCGCCGCCGCCGAAGCCCCCAAGACCCCCAAGGCCACCGCCACCGCCACCGCCGAAGCCCCCAGCACCACCAAGACTCCCAACGCCACCGCCGCCACCGCCACCGAAGCCACCAGCACCCCCCCCACTGTTACCACCAAAACCTCCATAAGCACCAGAGCCGCCGTAGCCTCCAATGCCACCGCTACCGCCGTTATTGCCGCCGTTGCCAAACAGACCGCCGCCGCCACCGAATGCTCCGCCGCCGTTACCAAACATCCCGCCGCCACCGTAGAGGCCACCAATGTTACCACTTCCCTGCGCTCGGTTGTTGCTAAAGGTGACATTGCTGACGCTGACCGTACCATTATAGATAAATAGACCGCCACCCATCCCAGCACCGCCACCAGCATTGCCGGTATCGCCCCCTTTCGCCCGACCGTTGGTAATGGTTAAGTTCTGGAAATTGACTGTTCCCGACTTGACAAAGAAGGGACGAAAAGCATTCCCGCCATCGACACTAAAGTTATTGCCAATAAAATCAATGTTGCTGTTAACTAGGGTCAGCATTACCCCTGTAACAGTGACATTTGTGGTGAGGGTAATGGTGTCATCTCCGGCTAAGGCATTCGCATCTAAAATTGCTTTGCTCAATGTGCCTGCTACAGTGCCAGTGCCATCATCGGTTGCCACCGTGACATCAAAGTTAGCTAGTGTATATTCATAATCTGCCATTGCGTCTGGATTCAACGGCACTGCGGCTTCTATCTGGCCCGTTACTATTTCTAAATCCCAGTCGCCGCCTTTAACTGCATTTCCCGTCAAATTGTTTGAAGCAGCTACATCTCCACCTGTGATTTCACTCAATCGCTTGACAAAATTCTGGCCTGCTTCTCCTGCTCCTGCATCGCATCCATATAATAGGAGATCTCCGTTTTCAGTTAGGGCATTTCCCCACTGTTTTAGCTGACTGCTGAAATTTTCTATATCGTTCCCCTTCAGTACGTCTGCACCGAGTTTTAAACTGCCTTCGCTGCCGTGAGAAAGGATATGCACGGCTTCAATATCTTTTTGATTGGCTAAGACATTGGTAATTTGCTCGATGCCGCTCAAATTTTCATTTAAAATGAAAATTTGAGCGGCATCGATGTTTTGAATCAGGCTTTGATAATCCTGTACAGAAGAGTCTACGAAAATAATTTGCTTGTTGGCAGTTGGTAAGTTCATGGTTGGTGATATTTTGAGGATTTAGTGTTTATATATTCAAGGCTTCCGTAGGTTGGGTTGAGGCACGAAACCCAACATTCCCAGGACGTTGGGTTTCGTTCCTCAACTACACAGCTTCCGTAGGTTGGGTTGAGGCACGAAACCCAACATTCCCAGGACGTTGGGTTTCGTTCCTCAACCCAACCTACACAGCTAAAGGTTTATTTCGCTTTCGCTACAATAGCGCTGGCACAACTATTTGTCTGCTCTGTCCAAAATGATAAGCCATCAAATCGATCGAACAAATCGGGCGGTAAAATCGTTTTTCTCGGTTTAAACTCGACTTTTGCGCGCACTTGATGCAATCCTTTTGTGTTGAGTCGATTATCGAATTCGGGCTCTTGATATTGAACATTCTCGAAGTCATGCTCAAAAGGTTCTTCGCCCAGAAATTGATAAATTAGCGACATTGTTTTCGCCGGGTTTATAGTTAATAGCTCGTAGTCTACCAGTAGAATAGATGCACTTTGTTCGCTGTAAAAAGCTTCTTTGAGAGCGTTGTAAGCATAACCGACTAAACGCGAACCTTGGCTTAATGCTTCGGTGCGGCTGTAGACTGTAGCCCGTTCCGCTGGATTGTTAAATAACCGGGAAACATCAAAGGCGTTGCGCCGAATCAATATCTCGATGCTGTCCATAATCCAAGCGATGTTTCTGACACAGCAGATGACTTTAGATCCGGGAAATAGTTCCTGAATTAATGGTAATTTGCTGCACCAAAGACGATTGGTGTCGAAGATCACTTCTTTTTCATTTTGCGGGTGGTAATACGCAGAAAAGATGCTCAGAATCAGCGCCCGCTTTTGTTCGGGGGAAATGAACACGGAAAACTCATTGTCTTCGCTCATCGCTTCCAACATTCGATCGACTAATCCCCCCACTGGGCTAGTCATAGCTGCGTGAAAGCGGGGATTTTGTCGTAGTAGTGCAGCCAGTAAAGTAGAGCCCGATCGGGGTAGTCCTGATATGAAGTGAGCTTTCACTGGCCTTGGGTTGGAATGCGTTAGTCAAATTTAGATGCTATGTAACTCTACCATAATCACGGTAGGTTTTTTTAGAACATAAGTTTTTTTGATAATTTTTAAATCACAACATTAAGGTTTACAATATATTGACAATCTACACCTCGTGAGTTGACGAGCGATCGCCGGCTTGTGTAACAGCTAAAACAGCAGAAATTCAGGATAAAAAGTGAGGGTGAGGGGTGCTCTATACGGATTTGAAAAAAGTAGGAAGAAATTTCAACCGCAGATAGTGGCGGATATACGCGGTTGAACGCAGATTAAGAGATACTAACGGACTGTTTCCGGGGAAAGAAAACACGTCCTAGGGGGCTCTGGGTTTGAAAGTTTCTTTGCGTATATCCAAACTATCTACAAAATCTCAGATCCCCTTACTGGCCAGCCAATTCGGATAACCGAAAGAATCCTCAGCTTTCAACTTTTGCGCCTGATAGCTCTTGCTAGTCCAATTAGCTACTGTTTCCAGACTTTCAGTCAAAAAACTTTCGCCGCCAAAGGCTTCAAATCCCAAAGTCCACGACGCACTACCGTTAATGTTCAACTGAGTAACTTCTACAATACAGCCTTGGGGAATTGGTGCTTCCACAGGGACGGACATTAGCGCGCCCGGGGCAGAAACTTGGTAAAGACGCTGCGCTCGCTTTTTCTTGACTCCCACCCACTTTCCTGTCGCCAGAATATCCGCCGGCACCGGCGCTACCGTGTCGGCACAAATCCACTTCAGCCATTTCTCGGCTTTGCCTTCCCAGCGGTTGCCGAACTGCATCGCCCCCAATTCTGCTTGCCGCCACTTTACCTGTAAATTTTTCCCGCGCAGTTTTACTCCCAAGTAGTCGCACCCCGGTATCAGCAAATATAAGTCTTCCCGCTCTTCCGGGGGCGAGAGATACCCGCCGAGACTCTCGCTTCCAAACCATTGACCGATCGATTTTGGCAGCGCACCGCCATAAAACCACCGCATTTCCAGACTGGCCCGCATAACTTTTTCCTCCGTTGCACAATTTTCGTCAAACCCAGACTGGATTTGCCACACACCATCGACTTTCGCGCCTCTCAACTCTATCCTCTCCCCTCCGGGGCCCAGAGTCTACCCACAGTCATACCATTTTAGATTTTAGATTTGAGATTTTAGATTTGGGAAAGACTGACTAGATAAGGGTTTAGAGCTTGCCTACAGTTGCATTTTTTTTATAAACTGGTGTCAGATCGGGGTATTTAAAAAAAATTTCTCACAATCCTTTACATATCTTCACAAGTCTGTTACATTTAGTTACAGTACACTAAAAACCATTTAGGAAAAAAAACATGAGTAACAGAGGCTTAATGCTGGACGACCAAGGCAAAATGAACAATTTTGCGATCGAGCCGCAAGTATACGTCGATGACGAACCCCGCACCGGCTTTACCCCCTACGCCGAACGCTTAAACGGCCGCCTTGCCATGATTGGCTTTGTTTCTCTCTTGGCTTTAGAAGTTTCGACCAAGCACGGGCTGATTAGCTGGCTGACTCACCTGTAATGATTTTGTTAACAATTAAACTATTTGGCTATGGATCGCTGGCGTTACACAAACAGCGATCCATAGCTTAACTATTTTTAGGGGCAAGGTTTGGTGAGACAATTAAAATTAAATATTTTACTGTCACCCTACCCGTAAAAAGAATGCTCAAACGAATTGCGGCAATACTTCTGGTGGTTCTAAGCCTCACCTTGACCGGTTGTGTGTCTAAAGTCACCGGGCTCAAAAGCTACGTTGATACTGGCGACGGCTATCAATTTCTCTATCCTAACGGCTGGCTGCCGATCGCGGTTTCTAACGGGCCCGATGTGGTGTTCCGCGATTTGATTCAGCAAACCGAGAATGTCAGCGTGGTAATCAGTCCAGTCGCGAAGGACAAAACTCTGGCGGATTTGGGAACGCCGACGGATGTGGGATACAAGCTCAGCAAAAGTGCGATCGCCCCGGCTGATTCGGGCCGCGAAGCTGAATTAGTCAATGCAGAAGCTCGTGAATCGCGATCGAAAAACTATTACATTTTAGAATACGCCGTTAAGTTGCCAAACCAAGAACGGCACAACTTAGCGAGTGTAGCAGTCAGCCGCGGCAAACTTTTTACACTTAACGTTTCCACTACCGAAGAACGCTGGCCCAAGGTAAAAGAAGCTTTTGAGAAAGTTGTTAAATCTTTCTCTGTTTATTAGGGCATAGGGCATGGGGCATGGGGCATGGGGCATGGGTTAGTTGCCAACTGACAACTGTCAACTGACAACTGACAACTGACAACTGTCAACTGTCAACTGTCAACTGTCAACTGTCAACTAACTTCTTAACTTATGAAAATTCCAACTTTTGTATTAGCTTCAGCTTCTCCTGCACGCCGCCGCCTGCTAGAAAATGCCGGCATTCAAGCTGTGATTTGCCCCAGCGACTTTGATGAAGGGCAAATACAAATGAAAGATGCCACTAATTTAGTGCAGGTGTTAGCAGAGGGAAAAGCTGAGGCTGTAGCTAAGTTTTTACTGGCTAATTCTCACCCCCAAATCTCCAATCCAAAAGCGTGTTTGGTGTTGGGATGCGATTCAATTTTGCTCATAGATGGCGAAATTCACGGCAAACCCAAGGATGCGGAAGAAGCAATCTCGCGCTGGCAGAAAATGCGCGGTAAGGTGGGCGAATTGTATACGGGTCATGCTTTAATTGATACTAGATTCGATGACTTTGATGAGGCAAGGTCGCGATCGACTATTCGCTATCAAGTTACAAAAGTTCAGTTTGCGGAAGTTACCTCGCGCCAAATTGCGGCTTACGTCGCTACCGGAGAACCCTTGCAATGTGCAGGCTGTTTTGCACTGGAAGGTAAAGGTGGCTTATTTGTCGAAAAAATCGAAGGATGTCACACAAATGTGATCGGTTTGAGCTTACCTCTGCTGCGGCAAATGCTCACCGAAATGGGATATGATGTGGCCGATTTCTGGCAATCTTAAAGATTAGACACCTCCAACAAACAAATTACCCGGCTTATGCACATCGGGTTGGCGGGCGAGACGCCCACCCCACAAGAAAGTTTGTTTTGTGGGGTGGGCGTCTCGCCCGCCCTTGAGTTTATATTTTGGAGATGTCTATTGTAGGGTGCGGATTATCCAAGGGCGATCGTCCCGTCAGACACAGAGGTAAACTGAAGTTGACCGGGTGAAACATCTTTCACCAAACCCAAGATATTGCCACTGCTAGCTTCCCGAATCACCGTCGCCTTAGTATTTAACACTCTAAAATCAGCAGTGCGAGGAATTCCCGGAGGAAAAGGCCCGCTGCTGTCATAATCTCTGGCATCACCAATTGTTAAAAACCTTTCGCTCAAAACAATATCATCTCGCGTCAATCCAGACGCCAATCCAATTACATCACCTTCAGCCGGATTGTAATCGAGAATAAAATCGGCAGGCACTTCATCTACATCAAAATTGCCACTAGGAGGCGGTTGAAGCGAACCAATTTCCCCCGAAGTTGCTCCCACTTCTGTGCGGAGAACAAACAAATCTGCGCCTTCACTTCCCCAAAGTCTATCAATTCCAGCATCACCGATTAGAGTATCGTTTCCACTGTCTCCTACTAAAGCATCATTCCCTTTACCGCCACGAATCAAGTCATTTGCCGTGCCTCCATAAACGTAGTCATCACCTTGATCTCCGCTGACAAAATCGCTGCCGCATTCTCCATAAAGAATGTCAAAATCTTGGCCGCCACGAATAGTATCGCTGCCACAACCCCCGATTAAAGTATCTGTGCCACTGTTACCGTTCATCAGTTCCGCCCCACCGGAACCTCTGACAAAATCGTTACCAGCTAAGGCCCGCAAACCTCCGGGAGTATTCCGCAGAATTCCATTTGCTAATTGAACTGCGTCGTCATTGGGAGTTAAGTCAAAAAAGTTGGGGTCGCTGGCTGGATTTGGCAATGGCCCTGTGAGTAATTTGGTGTTTGGGGGATCGGCAATAATAGGGTCTGAATTTTCAGCTAATGCTCTAATTTCTCCGAAATTTGTTTCTAACATCCTAAGTTTCTCCTTTTTTGATGGACTTTGTTGACCTTCTGATTTTAACAAAGGTTCCAATTAAGAAATCTGCGGGAATCTGGGGTTAAAACAATCAAATTACTGTCAAACTTGCCGGAGGTGTTTATTCAACAAGCATAGCTTATTGACACCAATCTGCTCGTCCAAATCCGCAAATATTTTGAACTGTGCACCAATTATTCTGGGGATCGCGTACTCTATTACCCGTCAGCAGTCAGCGTGGGAAAACCCAGAGACTGCTAATTGTCATGAAACCTTGAATTAAGTCCGGAATAATTAATATGCTAGACACTGCGATCGAATCTATTCAAGCCAGAGAAATCCTCGACTCCCGCGGCCGCCCCACCATTGAAGCTGAAGTTTACCTAGCCAACGGTGTTGTCGGACTCGCCCAAGTCCCCAGCGGCGCGTCTACAGGCTCTTTTGAAGCCCACGAACTCCGCGACGACGACAAAAGCCGTTATGGTGGCAAAGGAGTCCTAAAAGCCGTCGCTAACGTCGAACACAAAATTGCCCCCGCTTTGGCTAATCTAGATGCGATCGACCAAGCGCTGGTAGACAAAACCATGATTGACTTGGACGGTTCCCCGAACAAATCCAACCTCGGCGCAAATGCCATTCTCGGAGTCTCCTTAGCCACAGCAAAGGCGGCCGCCGAGACTTTAGGACTCCCCCTTTACCGCTACTTGGGCGGGCCCTTGGCGAACGTTTTACCCGTGCCTTTGATGAATGTGATCAACGGGGGCTCTCACGCTAACAATAATGTGGACATTCAAGAATTTATGATTGTCCCTGTGGGTGCGCCTTCTTTTAAAGAAGCTTTACGCTGGGGTGCAGAGGTTTTTGAATCCTTGAGTAAAGTCTTAAAAGCTGAGGGTTTGCTGACTGGTGTGGGTGATGAAGGCGGTTTTGCGCCTAATCTTAAATCCAATCAAGCAGCTTTGGATTTGTTGATTGCAGCTATTGAAAAAGCTGGCTATAAACCGGGTGAACAAGTTGCTTTAGCTTTGGATGTGGCTGCTAGCGAATTTTACAAAGATGGGCAGTACACTTACGACGGTGTGGCTCATTCGCCGGCAGAATTAATCGATTATTTGGATGGTTTGGTGAGTCAATATCCCATTGTTTCCATTGAAGATGGTTTGCATGAAGACGATTGGGACAGTTGGGTAGCGCTGACGCAGAAAATGGGCAGCAAAGTTCAGTTGGTTGGTGACGATTTGTTTGTTACTAATCGCACGCGGCTGCAAAAAGGAATTGATTTGAAAGCTAGCAATTCGATTTTGATTAAGCTGAATCAAATTGGTTCTTTGACAGAGACTTTGGATACGATCGACCTGGGCAAACGGAACAGCTATCGATCGATCATCAGCCACCGTTCCGGTGAAACTGAAGATACCACCATTGCCGATTTAGCCGTAGCGACTCGCGCCGGCCAAATCAAGACTGGTTCTTTGTGTCGCAGCGAACGAGTTGCCAAATACAACCGTTTGTTACGGATTGAAGACCAATTGGGCGATCGGGCAATTTATGCTGGGTCGATCGGTTACGGGCCCAAGTAAAATTTGGTCATGGGTAATTGGGAATGGGTAATTGGTATCAACAACCAGGTCAAACGTAGTCACATATGGCTGTTTACCACCAAGGCTCGATCCCCCCTAGCCCCCCTTAAGAAGGGGGGAACAAGAAGCATTCAAAGTCCCCCTTCTTAAGGGGAATTTAGGGGGATCAGGCCTCGGCTACAAATGAGATTTATCAATGGTTTCAAACTTAAGTTGACAGTAATCCCAATTACTCATTACCAATTACCCATGCCCAATTAAGGATAGAAAGCCAATTGTGGCAAACCCAAAGTTTCTTCCCAACCCATCATCAAGTTCATGCACTGGATGCCTTGACCGGCTTGTCCCTTAATTAAATTGTCGATCGCCGATAGCACAATCACCCTGTCAGTACGCGGATCGACTTCCACACCGATGTAACAAAGGTTTGTGCCGCAAGCCCATTTTGTTTGGGGATAAACTCCAGCCGGTAACACTTTTACCCAAGGACTATTGCGGTAAAAAGCGCTGAAAATTGTGATTAAATCTTCCCGCACCAAACCCGGATCGCGCAAAGTTGCGTACACAGTCGCCAGAATTCCCCGCACCATCGGAATTAGGTGAGGAGTAAACTGAACTTTAATATCGTGTCCCGCTAAATCGCTGCAAATTTGCTCGATTTCTGGCGTGTGGCGGTGGCGCCCAACGCCGTAAGCGCCCAGAGAACCCTCTGCTTCAGCCAACAAGAGATTAACTTCAGCTTTGCGGCCCCCTCCCGAAGCACCGGATTTGGCGTCGATAATTGCTGTTTCTGGCACAATGAGGCCTTGTTTGAGCAAAGGTGCCAGGGCCAATAAACTAGCAGTGACGTAGCAGCCTGCACAGCCTACTAACTGAGCGTCTTTAATTCGATCGCGATACAATTCTGGCAAACCGTAAACAGCCGTTGCAGCCAGTTCAGAGTCCGATCGATCGCCACCGTACCAAGCTTTGTAAGTTTCCAGATTTTCAAATCTGTAGTCAGCCGACAAATCCAAGACTTTGCAGCCTTTTTCTATCAGCGTCGGTGCCATTTTGCAAGCTAAACCGTTCGGCAGCGACAGAAACACAACTTCGCATTTTGCCGCTATTTTGTCTAGGTCGATCGCCTCGACGGTCAAATCAATGCAGTTAGTCAGGTGCGGATAAAGGCTGGAATAAGGTTTTCCTGCACTGCTATCCCCGCCCAAATAAACTACTTCAGCCGCCGGGTGATCTGCCAGCAGTCGCACAAGTTGCACGCCGCCGTACCCTGAAGCGCCGATAATTCCTACAGGCACACGTCCAACATCTCCCATTTTCCTTTATCCCCTCAGCCGTTGAAGTCAAAAACGCTTGAACTTTTGCTGCATTGTAGTACCAAACGCCAACTTTGGTAGCAAAGAATTGTGTTGTTTTTTTTTTGAGGTGCATTTTTGTTAATTTTCGGCTGTTTGACACCGCCCAAAAACCGATACAAAGCCCCGACTCCTTTTCTGGAGAGCCCAAAATTTTAGACCAAAGTTGCATCTTCCAGATTCAAAGCTGCAAGTAAATCTAAAGCCGTTGCATAATTTGAGGATGATTCTTGTGGGGAGTAGGGTTAGGCGTCCCGCCTGCTATGAAAATACACAGGACGGGCTCATGGGCCCATCCCACAAAACAATCAAAATCAGCCCGCAATATGCAACGCCAATCTAAAATCTAAAATCTAAAATCTAAAATCTAAAATCGACTGACCGATCGCCAAAACCCTAAAATTAACAAACTGATGTGCGATCGTGCTATAAAAAAACTTACATTAACCTATCCACAAACCGGAGATTAACATTTTTCGCTCTTGCCTCTTGCCTCTTGCTTCCTGTATCCTGCCTCGAACCTCGAACCTCGAACCTCGAACCTCGAACCTCGAACCTCTTCCTTCTTCCTACCTATGGCCATCGTTGTAGAAAACATATCAAAACAGTTTGGCAGTTTCCAAGCACTCGATCGAGTCAGCTTAGAAATTGAATCGGGTTCCCTAGTCGCATTGCTGGGCCCGTCTGGTTCCGGCAAGTCTACACTGCTGCGACTGATTGCCGGTTTAGAAATGCCCGACTCTGGCAAAATCTGGCTAACTGGCCAAGATGCGACCAATACTAGCGTCCAAGACCGCAAAATTGGGTTCGTGTTTCAGCACTACGCGCTATTCAAGCACATGACAGTGCGAAAAAACATCGCTTTCGGGCTGCAAATTCAGAAAACACCACCCGCGAAAGTCAAATCGCGGGTAGAAGAATTGTTGAATTTAGTGCAATTGGCAGGATTGGGCGATAGATACCCGTCGCAACTTTCAGGGGGCCAGCGGCAGCGGGTGGCCCTCGCCAGAGCCCTGGCTGTGGAACCGAAAGTGTTACTGCTAGACGAACCTTTTGGAGCTCTCGATGCCAAAGTTCGCAAAGATTTGCGCGCTTGGTTGCGGCGACTGCACGACGAAGTTCACGTTACCACAGTCTTTGTGACGCACGATCAAGAAGAAGCGATGGAAGTTGCCGATCGAATTACAGTAATGAATAAAGGTAAAATCGAACAAGTTGGCACACCCGCAGAAATTTACGACCATCCCGCTAGTGCTTTCGTAATGAGTTTTATCGGTCCAGTCAATGTATTGCCCAGCAGTTCAAGAATGTTTCAAGACAACGGCTTTGACTCAGCCAACCCAGAGATTTTCTTGCGCCCTCACGACGTAGTAATTGAAACTACAGAAAATAGTGCAACAGTGCCTGCAAGAATCAGTCGCTTGATTCATTTGGGATGGGAAATACAGGTAGAATTAACCTTAGATGACGGTCAAGTAGTAAACGCTAATTTGACTAGAGAAAGATTCGATAGCTTGCTCTTGCAGCCCCAGCAAAGAGTGTTCGTAAAGCCGAAAGATGCCAAGTCCTTTCCACTTTTTTATTCCATCTAAGACGAATTCTGAAAACTAAAGCTAAATTTAGATTGGATACTGCCTTTCAAAGGAGGTGGCGGGGTGCGGTGTCTCTACAAAAAAAAATCTAGGGACACGGCACCACGCCGTGTCCCTAATCTTTTATCAAAGGAGTTGGGTCTAAAACCCCGTCCTTTTAGGACGGCTTTAATTTATTCCTAAAACTTCTGGCAATTCCAGTAATCGTGGTATACTGCAATAGTCGAGGTTAAACTCCTTTGCCATCGTGAAACGGGACATGAGACACACTTTTAGGCATAAACCGGGGGGCAAAGAGCGGCGAAAACTCTTTAAACAGCTAGAGGCTTAACACAGTCTCAAAACCAGAAAAACAAACTATTCTAGTCTTGTTAAGTAGGGTGGGGCACACCCAAACTCTAGGTCAGTATCCTAGTAAGCTTTTGGAGATAGACCCTCTGGGGTGGCTGCGAATCAGGCTCGTTAATTGGTGGAATTCCCACGGTTAAAAGGTTTGAGTATTGCCGAAAGGACGTAACACTTAAAGGTCAGTCGCTGAATTAAGAATCCCCTCGCCTTTAGGCAGGGGAGTGTCAAACTGACAACTGTCCGCTGACTACTGCGCGCTGAGTTAGTCTTTAATTTTGTTGACAGCTTTTTTGACTTGTTGCTCAAAGGATGTAGCTTGTGTATTGGAAGGATTTTTCATTTTTTCAATGTCAGCGTCTCCCTGAACTTCGTTAGGCCCTTTGCTGGCTTTTTCTTGAGTTTCTTCCAAGGACATTGGTTTTTTCAGTACAGCTTCTTGAGATTCTTTTTCAATCCCTAAAAGTTGGTCTTCACCTTTGGTGGGGCTGCTAGTAACGGCAAAAGCGGGGAAAGCATTAGAAACAAACATCAAAGCACAAAAACAAACAGCTATTAAACTGCGGACTAAACGCTTGGCAGGGAAGTTAAAGCTGATAAAAGACATACAAAATTTCTCCGTTTTTAGAAGTTTTGATCGCTAAGATTGTTAACAGGCTGAAGCTCACTCAAATTCTGCACAATCTTTAACTCAAGTTTGAGAAGAGCAACCGTTGCTTTCTTTCAAATTGAGCTAACATATTATATTTAGCTGAAAAAGCTGGGATTTGAAATCCTTCTCAGGGAATATTTCTAGTTGACAGGAGTCGATCGCCCCAAGACATTTATGTAGAAGGCACTTGTGGAGAATCAAAAAAATTCTCTATAAGTGCCTTCGGATGCGCCTCACATAGCGGTATAAATCTCAGTAACTGGTTCGATCGTGGGGTGGCGGCGGGTTTATTTAACCTGTTTGCAATGTGAGAGGGCCCGTGAGTCAACCCCCAGAGCGATTTGTTGAAAATGTTGCAAGATATTAAGATGCGCCCGACTATCTACTGACTAATGACTAATAACTAATGGCTGCTGCTGTCGCACGGGAACTTGACATTTTGCTAGATAAGTTTTAATTTCTCCTACACTGAGTTGCCCGTAATGCAGCAGGGAAGCCAGCAGGGCTGCTTCTGCTTTGCCCTGTGTCACGGCTTCGTAGATGTGGTGGCAGTTGCCGGCGCCGCCGGAAGCAATGACGGGAATTTCGACAATTTCGGCAATGCTTCGAGTTAATTCCAAATCGTAACCGGCTTGAGTGCCGTCCGAGTCCATGCTTGTCACCAGAATTTCGCCGGCGCCACGCTGTTCGGCTTCCTTGGCCCAGGCGATCGCATCTTTGCCGGTATTTTCTCGCCCTCCGCGCACGTACACGTCCCAACCAGGATTATCTGCGTCTTGCCGTTTGCGAGCGTCGATCGCCACTACAATGCACTGATTGCCAAATCGATCGCTAGCTTTGTCAATTAAACTCGGATCGCGCACCGCCGCCGAATTAATACTCACCTTATCAGCGCCCGCCCTCAACAAACTTTTAATTGTGTCTAAGGATTGGATGCCGCCGCCCACCGTCAAAGGGATAAATACTCGATCGGCCGTGCGGTACACCACATCGATCATAATATTCCGGTCTTCGTGAGTCGCCGTAATGTCCAGAAACACCAACTCGTCAGCACCCGCATCATTGTAAACCTGAGCCATTTCTACCGGATCGCCAGCATCCTTAAGGTTGACAAAATTCACACCTTTGACCACGCGACCGGCTTTCACATCCAGACAAGGTAAAATTCTTTTCGACAACATACAATTCTCTTCCAATTTAACTTACTCGGCGGGAAGTCCCCCGCTATAACTGTACTCATCTTAGCGGTGGAATGAAAGCCAGGGTTATTTTTTGCCGTCCTGTTTGTGGTCTTCACTCCTAGCTGGAGAAGGAGTTGGACAGGCCAGAAATAACCAATCTCTCAGCTATCACAAGACGGTAACAATAAATAAAATTCGTTTTAAAAATTTGATAAATCATCATAAATGTCGCAACGATTGCCTCAACTAAGCCGTCAATCGATTTTAGATTTTAGATTTTAGATTTTAGATTTTAGAATTGAAGCATTGACTTGCGCGAGAGAAATTCGGGGGGCAAGTTTCATCGGATACAGGTTTTTTATTTCACCGGTCCTGAGTCTGCTTTCGGAATGAATCCGGGGGCTGGTATCCTGGATGCTTTCGGTCAAAAGCGAGATATAGGGCATTTAGCAGCTTACTCTAGCATAGAGGATTTTTACTCTTAGTGGTTCCCTAGGCTCCTTACCACCAGTTAATCTCAGAACAACAGAACTTAATCAGTCCGATTCGGGGTATGCTAAAAAATTATTAATATTATTCAAAACGTTTCTGCTGGAATAAACTTTGACACGCCACAGCTTCTTGCTCTTTTGCCCGATTTCTTAAAAATCGCCGACCGTCATAAAAATGGGCGGATGTAAAATAGGCACTTTTCTAAAAATTGTTTTTTACAGTGCAATTATGAACACGGGTTTTACTTGGGGAGTATCACTTCTGCAGGCAGTATAAGAGTAAAAGTAGAACCCTTACCCACCTCGCTTTCAACCAACGTATCTCCACCCATAATCCGAGACAAATTTCTAGTAATTGCTAACCCTAATCCAGTCCCCCCATACTCTCGTGTAGTTGAAGCATCAGCCTGGGTGAATGGTTGAAACAGTTTTTCCATTCGTTCTGGAGCTATGCCAACGCCAGTATCACTTATCTTAAATAAAATATAGGGAATGGCTGATTTCTGTTCTTCTCCATCGGCTATTCCAGATTTTCTATATCTTTTTTCTACCTTAATAGTAATTATGCCTTTTTTTGTAAATTTGCTGGCATTACTAAGCAGATTAAATAAGCTCTGACGTACCTTAGTTAAGTCAGTTTTCATATCTCCCAAATTGGGTTCACAGTTAACTACCAATACATTAGCATTCTTCTCCACCAGTGGCTTAATCATCGTGATGACTTCCCTAATTAAATCTGAGATATCAACGGTTTCTAAGTAAATTTCAACCTTCCCCGATTCAATTTTCGACAAGTCAAGAATGTCGTTAATTAGTCCAAGTAAATGTGTGCCTGCACCGTTGATTTTTTTCAGGTCGGGGATAAAAAATTTTTGATCTAAATCTTCGGCTTCTTCTTGCAACATTTCGCTATAGCCAATAATCGCATTGAGAGGGGTGCGGAGCTCATGGCTCATGTTAGCGAGAAACTGGCTTTTGGCAATGTTGGCTGCTTCGGCTGCTTCTTTAGCTGCTAATAATTCTACAGTGCGTAATTCCACTTTTTCTTCTAGCAGTTGCTTCTGTTGTTCGAGTTTTTTAGTTAGATGATATAATTTTAAATGAATTCTAATCCTCGCTAAAACTTCTTCACTTTGGAAAGGCTTAGAAATATAATCTACGGCTCCTACAGATAATCCATTGACTTTATTATGTGAATCAGATAAAGCACTTAAAAAAATTATGGGAATTTCGCAGGTTAAGGGATTGGCTTTCAATCGCCGACAAGTCTCAAATCCATCAATACCGGGCGGCATCATTATATCTAATAAAATTAGTTCGGGCGGATGATATTCTACTTGTTCAATCGCAGTTTCACCATCAAGAGCAACGGAAACTTGATAACCCACGTCGGTCAATATGTGGGCTAGAACTTCTAGGTTATTGGGATTATCATCTACAATCAAAATAGATTGATTTTCTGACTTTTCAGTCATACATAACTTACTGGGGATGGGATACATAAATTTACAACTTTTTTGGGGCTAGGGAGTATTTAGGTATTGCTCTATGTAAGTTCGCACCTGTTTTAGCTTGAAAGCTTTAGCAAATTCGCGCAGATGTTGAATAAAAGGGATAAACTCCTTGTCTATCAGTTCAATCCTCGTCAACTCTTGTAGTAAATCGTTAATCAATCCCTTACGACTAAGATTATACAATATTAGCAAGTCCTCATGCGAAGGTGGCACAATCTCAACCACTTCTTTGGTCAATTCTCTTGTGCTTGGCGGTTGTAATTTCTCTTCATATATCCATTCTAATTTCAGTAGAGATTTGAGCGTATTTAACAGGCTATCAGCTTCGATAGGTTTGGGCAAAAATTCATTAGCTCCAATCTCTATACTTTTTTGCAGATCGGACTCGAACACACTGGCTGAAGACACGATCACTGATAAATTAGCAAATGATGGTAATTGTCGCAAACTTTTAACCATTTCATAGCCATCCATTATCGGCATAACAATATCAGTAATCACCAGATTTGGTTGAACATCAGCAATTTTATCAAGTCCTTTTTGGCCATTTTCAGCCTCATAAACTATAAATCCAATAGGGCTGAGTAAATTGACAATAACAGAACGGTTTTCCCAACGGTCATCTACTACTAGAACTTTGGGCTTATCGCCCTTAAAACCAATAATAAGGCCCTGCTCAGAAGTTTTAGAATTTTTTGCCCATTCCTTAGCTTCGGGTAAATCTATCTCAAACCAGAAAACACTACCTTTGCCTAATTCACTTTCAACTTCCAACGTACTGCCCATCATATCAATAATGTTTTTGCTGATAGCTAATCCTAGTCCAGTCCCTTCTGATTGCTTCTTCATATTACCAGACTGCTCAAAGGGCAAAAAGATATTTTTAACATGATCGCTCGCTATCCCAATTCCAGTATCTTCCACTTGAAACATAATTCGATATAAAGGTCGTTCCCTGACCTCATCTTCCAAGAGTTTTGATTTAATTATAAATTGCACGCTACCTTGTTCCGTAAACTTAATAGCATTGCCTAATAAGTTAATCAATACCTGTCGCAAGCGTTTTTCATCCGCAAAAATGCCAACGGGGAGTTGACCTTCGATGGTATAGATAAAATCAATTCCCTTTTTATCGGCCCTAATTCGACAAATTTCAACGACTGCTTGCAGAAAAGCGGGAAAATGAAAATCTGTAGGATATATTTCCATTTTCCGGGCCTCGATTTTAGAAAAATCAAGGATATCGTTAATCAGAGTCAGTAGGTGAGAGCCACATTGGTTAATAATATTAATTCCTTTTTGATCTGACTCAACTATGTGTTTCGAGCGCTGGAGAATTTGGGCATATCCTAAGATACCATTGAGAGGTGTCCGCAGTTCGTGGCTCATATTAGCCAGAAACTCGCTCTTAGCACGGTTAGCTGTATCGGCAACTTCTTTCGCTTGTTTAAGCTCTACAGTTCTATCTTCAACTCGCAGTTCCAATTCCTCATTAGTTTTCGCAAGCGCGGCAAAAGATTCGCGGACTTGCTGAGCCATTTTGTTAAATACATATCCCAAACGACCCAATTCATTTTGGCGGTTGACATTAACTTGAATATCAAGATTTCCTGCAGCAATACTCTCAGTTGCAGCGATTAATTTATTGAGGGGTGTAGAAATTTCTCGCCGTAAAATTAAGAACACAATAATAATTTCAATCAGTAATGCACTTAGCCCTAGCACTAGAATCATGCGAGCAGTAGCTAAGGCTTCTTGGGTTAGCAGAGATTTGGGGAAAACTGTGACCAAGTACCAATTTGGCTCATCAATTCTAGTAATACCCAAGTATTCATCATAGTCAGGATTGTCAATAATCATATTTTCCTGTTTATGAGTCATGACTAATTCATAAATTCGCCGCAGATGAGCATCTCCTGATTGGGCGATGGAGAATTGTCCATTTCCTTTTTGAATACTTTGCATAAGTTCTGGGTGAGCTACTAGCCGCCCATCGGCTCGAAAAATCATGTTGTATGTGCCTTTGAGTCCTTCATTAATAGTCCGTTTCTGCAAATCCTCTATTAAAATATCATGCCCGATTGTAGCAATATGCTTGCCATCTACATCTAATGGTGTCACACAGGATGCCATCCAAGCTACAGCTACTTGGTCGTAATAAATGCCTGTCCAGACTGTTTTGCGTTCGGGAGCGTAGATAGGGCGGGTAATTTGGAATGACTCATCATCTGTGACGCGGAACGAGTCCCTAGAAGGTGCTTTAAGCGCCCAGGGATACTGGTGCATATACATGATCATACCATTCTCAGGAATTTGCGTATAGGTGTTAGCTAAGCGATTGCGCCATGCTGGGCCATAAGCATTTATTGTTTTATAGAAAGCAACTATTCGGCGCTGCATTTCAACATCAAGATTGACATTTTTTCCTAGGAAGACGCCCGCAGTTTTTTCTATTTGAAATAGTTCAGGGCGATTGCGAATTGAGCCATCTGGATATCTGACAAAGTTTTCATCGAATTCAGCTTGAGGATCGCGATTGGCTTCTGCTTTTAGTTGCTCTAATAAAGCTTGTTTGAGCAACTTATGGTTCTCTTCAGCTAATATAAATATTGCTCTTTCGCGTGTGGCTCGTAATTTTATGTATTGCTCTAACTGCGTGAGTGAATTAGCAGTAATTCGTGAGATTATTTGGAAATAGCTAATAGCTGTGGAGGCGATAACAACCATCCCCATACCCAAAGCTATCTTCAAGAGTGTTTGTTTGGTCAGCGACTCTTTGGGTCTATTTCTGGTGTTGCGAGTTTGGGAGAGGAGAGACTCAGACAATTTTAAGTTCGGGAGCCAATTTCTCTTCATTATTATCCTCTACCTAACCAAAAATTAAACAAGGTAAAATAACTATTATATAGCATTTTTCAATGAATTCTGTAACTTTGGGTAGGGTAATTCCCCTGTGGTTAACCCGATCGATGGGGTACGCACGGATCACTACCCTACAAGAGTGGGACAAATCATTTAGTTTTACTATATCACAAAAAACCTTGACGATGGAAATATGATAAATAAGCCTTTAATACGGAATCATTAATGGGAGGACAGAGAATATCAGTACCGACAAGTCCATCTTGAGTGTTGCGGTCATCAAACTTTTGACAGACAAAAGATGTTGTCTCGATAAAAGTTTTTGGGCTATTAGATATTTTTTTTACAAAGAGAGAAGCCATCGGAGTTAAAGCATTATCGGGAGACATATTGAGTAGTTTTGCCTGCCACTGCGGGTAAGGAATAGAAGGGAGGGCATAACCAAGGGTGTTAAGATTCAAGATAAGTTGGTTCATCGATAATACATGGGGGCTTAATACATGAAATGTCTTGTTAAGAGACTCGGGTTGATGCGATAAATACCGAATCGCCTGAACTATATAATCCACAGGAGCGAGACTCATCTTGATATCTAATTCAGGGCCATACCCTAATTGAATCAAGCCCTTGATTATCAAACAAATCGTATTACTGAGTTGAAAAGCACCTGTTTTGCTATGACCTGTCACCATGCCCAAGCGATAGATGGAAACTGGTAAACCGCGATCGCGGGCAGCCATAACTAATTTTTCTGCCGCCCATTTACTTTGAGCATAACCATCTGAATATCCTTCAGCACTTAATAACTCGTCTGTTTCGGCAATTAATTTCATACCATCATAGTTCGACGATTGAAAGATATCCAGAGTAGAAATATAGTGGACAGGTGTAATTTTAGTCAGGGTGGCTAGACGCAATATCTCCTTTGTTCCGCCCACATTTGCATCCCGTAACGCAGCGTAGGGATAAACCAAATTGACATAAGCACCACAGTGATAAATCACATCAATGACATCTGCTAATTCACTAAAATTGGGTGTTGACAGTCCCAAAGATGGCTTTGATAAATCTCCAACTATGGGGAGAATTCTCCAACTAAATTCTTCTTCCCAAATTTCGTAATTTTGCAGAGTGCTACGCAGTCGAGACAGCGCGGATTCCAAATTATCAGCACGAACTAAACAATAAATAGTCGCTTGGGGATTATGCAGCAACAATTCGTGCAATAGAAAAGCACCAACAAAACCCGTTGCCCCTGTCAAGAAAATGTGCTTCGGTCGAAATCTGTTAATTGTCAAGGGGTGAATAGTTTCATCTAAGACTGCATCAGCCGATAACTCAGCAATATTTGTTTCAAAAATCGCCGTAGATCCAGAAGACTGCACAGCCTCAATTACTTCAGCTAATCCGGCAATTGTCGGAGATTTGAACAGGCAATCTAAAGACAATTCCACTGGGAAAGCTTGCGATACTCGATTTAGTAATAAGGCGGCGCGTAATGAATTTCCGCCTGACTCAAAAAAGTTTTGATGGATGCCAATTTGCACTCCTAAAACATAAGTCCAAATTTCAACCAATTGTTTCTCTATTTCCGTGCGTGGAGCAACAAAATTTTCAACATTATCCAGAGTTGGTGCCGGTAGTGCCTGTCGATCTACTTTACAATTAGGTGTTAATGGCAAAGCATCCATAAAGACCACAAGCGCAGGAATCATGTACTCCGGCAATTTTTCTTTTAGCATTGCTCGGAAGCCTGCTGAACTCTGCTTTAATGCTTGTGAATTCATCACAACATAAGCAACTAAGTAATCGTGTCCCTGAGCATCATTACTAACAACGACTACCACATCCTTCACCGCAGGAATATCGAAACAGGCTGCTTCAATATCTTTTAATTCAATTCGGTGTCCCTGAACTTTTACTTGGTAGTCACTCCGCCCAATAATGGCAATATTACCGTCGGGAAGATAACGAGCTAAGTCACCTGTTTTATAAAGACGAGCGCCCGGTTCATTGTTAAAAGTATCATCAATAAACCTTTCCTCAGTTATCTCTGGACGGTTAAAATAACCTCTCGCTATTCCCATACCACCAATGTAAATCTCTCCCTCAGAGCCATCAGTAACAAGCTCAAGATTATCGTTGTGAGAATGGCGTGGATACTTGAACAGATAAATTTGAGTATTTAAAATGGGGCGACCAATTGGTATGGTTTCCTCACCAGCTTCTACCTGATGAATGGTTGACCAAATAGTTGTCTCAGTCGGCCCGTACATATTCCAAAGGGAGGAACTTCGCTCTAGTAATTGATTAGCTAAGTGTCGAGTGAGAGGTTCTCCTCCACAAAGAATTTTTAAATTGCGATCGCCTTGCCAATTAACGGCTAATAGCATTTTCCAGGTTGCAGGAGTTGCCTGCATGACTGTAGCGCCCGATTCAGTGATTGTTTTAGATAACTTGATTGGATCGATGGCGACTGCGCGACTAACAATCACAACGCGAGCACCAACTATTAATGGTAAGAAAAGTTCTAAAACAGCAATATCAAAGGATATCGTAGTTACTGCTAGTAGTACATCTCGCTCTGTCAATCCTGGTTCTTGTTTCATCGAGAGCAGAAGATTGACTACAGCACGGTGAATAATTTGCACGCCTTTTGGTTTACCCGTTGAGCCAGAGGTGTATATTGTATAGGCTAAATTATCGGGCGTGACTTCGCTATCTAAATTATCTTGGCTGAATTGCTCAATTTTTTGCCAATCTGAGTCTAAACATACCACTCGCATACCATTTCTTTTAGGTAGGGAGCTGAGAAGATGGGTTTGGGTAAGTAGTAGCGGAAGCTGGGAGTCTTCCAACATAAAAGCTAACCGGTCTTCGGGATAAGTTGGGTCAAGAGGGACGTAAGCACTACCGGCTTTTAAGACTCCCAGAAGTCCGATTAACATATTCAGCGATCGATCAACGCATACTCCAATCAGCGTCTCTGAATTAACGCCTAAGCTTTTCAGATAATGTGCTAATTGATTGGCTTTATTATTTAATTGTTGATAAGTTATTTGCTCGGTGCTAAAAAGAGCAGCAATAGCATTTGGTGTTTGCCTTACTTGGGATTCTACTAACTTATGAATGCAGAATTTTTCGATGAGTCTCATTACAAACCTTGACAAATAAGTTATTACGAACCTAGATCGCGACGCTCTGTAGGATTTTAAGCATTGATTAGGTAGCCATTGCTGGCGCTTTACCGTCTTTATTGTGGTTGCAAAGGCAGTAATCAATCACACCAAACTTTTGGTCGTGGTATAGGCTTACACACTTTACTAGACCTAACTATGTTCATCCGGAACAAAAGGTCAATTTAGGTGAATTTATGACTCCCATTCCGCAGCCTCAACAGTCACATGGGTTATTTCGAGTTGATGGCGGTGGCTCAATCTCGGATTATTAAGTAAAAATACTGAGAGAATCTGTTATTAAGGAGGTCTTCGGTACGATCGGCTGTTCCGGTTGAAATGGGAAGGCTACACCATAATGAGTAGTTCACAGAACTCTGGATCTGCATAAGCTGTTGTGCATTTAAATTGTATATTTCGATCCCCGATCAAAAATCGTCAAATCCTCTCCCCCGATCCCCTTCTCCCCCTCTCCCTCTCTAATACCATAGGCAATCTAGATGCAACACAGCTTAGCAGCTCACACCCCCTACCCCCCGCCTAGCTCTACCGTCTACAGACAAGTTGCTCGCTGACCCATATTGGAGAAACGCTGTTTCCTAAAATCTTGATTTCTCGTTTGGCCGAATCAATAACTTAAAATTCAGGAAAATAAGCTTCCTTTCTGAGATTCATGCGAAACTTGGGTTTCAGGAATGGTGTTGAAAGATTTCGGACTTGTGTGTACAGGCTAGCCGCCTAGCCAGAGAGGCATTTTCCCTCTTTTTTCTGGCCCATCAAAATAAATAAAAGTTGTCTTCGCTCCGGGGCAGGCAGTATTATCAGGTACAATCTTGGTAGACAGTCTGTTTTTACGGGCTGCTTTGGTAGATGGAATCATAAATACCTTCGCTCGCTCGATCGAATTTATGGTTGACCAATCCCGCAGGGGCTAGGTGCATCGATGATGGACTAAAAAATCTAAAATCTGAAGTCTCAAATCTCAAATCGGTTAATTTTGTGTCGTTTCTAGGACTGTTGTGACGAGTGCAACCCAATCCACATATGGTACTTCGCACAGAAGGCGGCAATCGCTACTTGCCGCTCTCCGGCAGCAATTGCTGGACAGTAGGGCGGAGCGATGACAATAATTTTGTACTGACAGATCGCTGGATTTCCCGTAATCACGCGATGTTACAGCAAATGGAGACAGGAGAGTTCTACCTGATCGACTTGGGCAGCCGCAATGGTTCCTTTGTCAACGGGCGGCGGGTCAGTATTCCTGTCACTCTCCGAAATGGCGATCGGATTATTTTCGGTCAAACCGAATTGGACTTCTACAACCCAAGCGCCGGCCACCGACACGCTCCAATACACGAGACAGACTCTGAAGATTTTACGGCGACTTTGACGGTGCGTAGCCTGATTAGCGTCATGGTAATGGACATCCGAGACTTTACTGTTTTGACTAGACAGCTAGACGAAACCCTCCTCTCGGAAGTCATCGGCAATTGGTTCCGCAAAGCAGGACAGATCATTCGCGAACACGGCAGTTGGGTGGACAAATACATCGGTGATGCCATCATGGCCGTCTGGTTCCACAAAACCAGCGGTGTCAGCAGCGAGGAAATGATGCGGATTTGCCAAGCTTTGAGCGAACTGCACAAGGCAACAGACGAACTCAGCAGCCGTTACCCCCTGCCTTTTCCTTTGCGAGTCGGGGCCGGCATCAATACCGGTTATGCAATGGTGGGGAATTCTGGCAGCAGCGATCGATCGGACTATACCGCCTTGGGAGATACTGTAAACGCAGCATTTCGCCTTGAATCTTGCACTAAGCAAATCGGTAAGGATATCGCTGTGGGAGAAACTACCTACAAATACTTGACGCAATTGGGGGCCCAGGGCGCTTTCGAGCAGCACACCGTTGCTTTGAAGGGTTACGACCATCCCAGCGTGGCTTACGGCGGTACTTATGCTGACTTGAACGCTTTTCTCAAAACGAAAGGAAAGAGTTCTTGATAGCTAGAAAATTGGGTGCAGGGCAAAAATTAACCCTTTAAAATGGCAGTCCGAGTTTTTAATTTGGAGTGCCTTAGATAAACTTGCCTGCGATGCTTAAAAAAGCGCATTATATCATATATCCTCACAGTTGTCAATACCTAAAGGTAAATTTTATAACAGATATCTGCCTGCTGCGGATTTGTCTGAAAAACTGCATAAGCAAAATGGTAGTCTCTACATAAATGCTGTGTATGAAATTGGGAGACAAAACTTCATGAAACGATTGGGTCGTCTATTGGCAGTATTGGGCTTAGTGCTGGGCTGCTTTGCATGGGCTGGAGACCAAAGCGCGATCGCGGCGTCATTAAGCCGTATCGTCTTGCCATCATCCTCGCTCCTAGCTGTTGAAGCTCCGGCTAGAACCAATCGCGCCGATGAGAAGCTTGCCACAGAATACGGCAAAAAACTTGATTTGAACAACAGCGCCGTCCGGGACTTTCGCCAATATCGAGGGTTGTATCCCACTTTAGCTGGACTAATTATTAAGAACGCTCCTTACGAAAAAGTTGAGGACGTACTCAACATTTCAGACTTGACGGAAGCTCAGAAAAAAGTGCTGCAAGCTAACTTGGACAAATTCACCGTAACTGATGTCGAATCAGTCTTTATTGAAGGAGACACCAGGTTGAATAACGGTCTCTACGACTAGGTAGCAGCGGGCCTCATTTGAAGGCAGAAGTCATTGGGCAGAAGGGATTCGGCCGAAAGAAAAGATTTTTTTTCTCTTAGGCTGATGACTTCTGCCTTTAATTTATCAAGACTTACTTTCAACCACCATTCGGCAAAAGCCGACCAAAATTCGCTAGATTGAAATCAGCGGGTTCCCCTGATTCATCTAAAATCTAAAATCTAAAATCTAAAATCTAAAATCCCTTGACTGACATTAGTTCAAGTCCCCAGATTCATCTGTAGACTCAATTCTAAGATCTAAAATCTAAAATCTAAAATCTAAAATCGACTGGCGGCAGACTTATGACTGACAAATTTGACGTATTGGTAATAGGTGCTGGCGCGGCGGGTTTGTACACGGCACTTTGCCTGCCAGAGCATTTGCAGGTGGGCTTGATCAATAAAAATACCCTGCCTGTTTCTGCCAGCGATTGGGCTCAAGGAGGGATTGCCGCGGCGATCGCCCCTGAAGATTCCGCAGCGCTGCACGTTCAGGATACACTGGCTGCGGGAGCAGGTCTTTGCGATTTGGATGCGGTGAAATTTTTAGTCGAGGAAGCTGGTGCTTGCATTGACTCCCTGGTGAAAATGGGCGTTGCATTCGATCGCACCGGCCCAGATTTAGCCCTCACCCTAGAAGCAGCCCACTCCCGCCGCCGAGTGCTCCACGCCGCCGACACTACGGGCAAAGCCGTGATCAGTACGCTGACAGCAAAAGTATTAAGCCGCAAAAACATTAAACTCGTATCTCCTGCCTTTGCTTTGAGTCTGTGGCTAGACGAAACCGGGCGCTGTCAGGGCATTAGCTCGATTTGCGGTTCACAAGTCAAGTGGCTGCAGGCCAAAGCGGTGGTGCTGGCGACAGGCGGCGGGGGACAGGTTTTTGCTCAAACGACCAATCCGTCGGTAAGTACCGGGGACGGGGTGGCAATTGCGTGGCGCGCCGGGGCGCTGCTGCGAGACTTAGAATTTGTGCAGTTTCACCCGACGGCACTCAGCAAAGTGGGTGCGCCTCGGTTTCTCATTAGCGAAGCGGTGCGGGGAGAAGGAGCTCATTTGGTTGACAGTAAGGGATATCGCTTTGCTTTTGACTCTCACCCCAGCGGGGAACTCGCCCCTAGGGATGTTGTCAGCCGCGCTATTTTCCGCCACTTGCAAAAGACGGGGGAACCTCATGTTTGGCTGGATTTGCGCCCGATTGCGGTCGATCGACTGCGGTACAGGTTTCCAAATATTATTCAAGTGTGCGCTGACTGGGGAATTGATATTTTTTCCGAACCGGTGCCGGTGACGCCCGCAGCCCATTACTGGATGGGAGGAATTGTCGCTGACAAGTTTAACCAAACTTCGATTCCGGGTTTGTACGCGGTGGGAGAAACTGCGAGCACGGGGGTACACGGCGCTAATCGGTTGGCGAGCAATTCGCTGCTGGAATGTCTGGTTTTTGGGGCGCAGATGGGACTTTTGCAGCTAGAAGGTGGAAGGCCCGAGGCATTCGCCGATCGGTTCGAGGCGGGGGAAATTTTGGAAAAATCGATTTCTGAACAGGATATTGAGGCGATCGAAAAGTTGCGGGTCGAATTGCGGAATTTGGTGTGGCAGAGTGCGGGAATTTGCCGGGGACAGCGGGATTTGGAAAGGGCGATCGTCCAACTTGAGATTTGGCGGCAAGAATTTGCTTCGTTGCCTTTGAGTCAAACCCTTGATAATTTACGGCCCGGACAAATTATTGATTTTTCCCCTGCTGAGGCCCAGAATAGCTCAATTTTGCGAAATTGGGGAGAAGTTGGGAATTTATTGGATATCGGCTATTTAATTGTCAAAAGTGCTGCGTTTCGCACCGAAAGTCGCGGCGGTCATTACCGAGTGGACTATCCCCTCACCGATCCGGATTGGTGCAGCCATACTTTAATTAACCAATTTAATTGGTACAAATCTCCGCGAATTGAAGATTGAAAATTGATTGAAAATTTGGGGTCAGCGCGTTCCCGTACCGTCACTTTTGGGGCTCCCGTTCGGGTCTGGTTCGTATTGTTGGGGATTTCCCAACCTAGAGGTTGGTGTAACTGTCCAAACTCTGGGGGTCGATGCCGTCGGGATATTGCCCGCGCTACGGGCTTTTGTTAAGTTGCTAGTTGAGTTGCTGGCAAGTCGAGCCGCATTTGCGGGGCCGACTGTATTCACTTGCAGGCAGGCAGCCAGGGTTGCCGTTGTTGTGAGCTGAATCCAAGTACGCATAGTATTCACAGCCTTATTTAAATCACTGGAGTAGATGCACGTCCGTACCACCTATTATATCTATCAATTTCCGTATTTCCACTGATATCTTTACATTTACTTTAATTAATTTTAGTAAATTTACATAAGTTTTTTTATATTAAGGCTTTTTGGCGACTTGAATTTGGTTTCAGGTTGTGATTTATTTTAATATTTTGTAACATTTTGATGAGACGGCAAGTTGCTCTCATAAGTTTTATCTTTGGCTAAATCTATCTAATGACAGATGACAGATGAGATGCTTTAAAATTATGTGATTTTAGATTTCACTACTTTGGACATTTTTTTGAACGGTTTCAAAAAGCTTAGAGGGCTTACAGTTTAAGGAGCGAGCTAGTTTTTTAAGTTAGCTGCACAGGGGACGCCTGATAATATCTCCCTCAGGGCCCATTAAGGTTTGAGGTCTAAAAATGGCTCAAATTTTGTCCGAACTATTGAGATTTTAGATAAAAAAATTGAAAAATTATAAATGACTTATCCAGATAGGGGTGGGGACTTTACCTACAGTTGTATTATGTTTTTAACTAATCTTAATTAATAAAAGTGATATTGATTTTTCCCGCGTTCCTTAGCACGATACATCGCAACATCGGCATTCTTAACTAAAATATCTGGCTCTTGACCGTCAATGGGATATAAACTAATGCCAATACTTGTAGTTACAGAAACTGTATGTTCTTCTAAAATAAAAGGCTGCATGATGGCGTCGCAAATTTTTTCAGCTACTTTCGCAGCTTCCTCGCGGCCGGGAATTGCGGGCAGAATGACTGTGAACTCGTCGCCGCCCAACCGCGAGATGGTATCGCTGCCCCGCAAGCATTTTTTGAGCCGACTGGCAACTGTTTTTAAGAGTAAATCGCCCACATTGTGTCCGAGAGTGTCGTTGATTGATTTAAATCCATCTAAATCTAAAAACAGTAAAGCTACCAATTCCTGATTGCTGGAGGCTATTTCTAGAGAGGAATGCAAGCATTCGTAGAACATTGGGCGGTTGGGCAAACCGGTAAGAGCATCGTGATAAGCTTGGTGGCTGAGCTCAGCATTTTTTTGTTCGAGGGCATTTTGCCGAAGTTGGCGCTCGGTAATATCTCTGATTGCTCCGACTAAAAATAGGTTGCCGGCAGCATCTTTATGCAGGGATCTTTTAGTCGCAATCAGATGCGTAATTCCGTTAGCGTCAGTAAAATATTCTTCATTTTCTCGCGGCTGGTGAGTTTGAAATACTAATTCGTTTTGCTGCCAAAATATCTCGGCTTCGGCTTGGGGAAATAAATCGTAATCGGTTCGGCAAGTTAAATTTTCTAAAGGATAGCCAATAAACCGACAATATGCCTGATTCAAAACTACGCAGCGGTGATTTCGATCTTTGACAAAAATGGGGTCGGGAATTGTATCGATTAGCGATTGTAAAAATTCTTTAGACCGTTTTAATTCTTCTTGCAAGTGAGCCAGATAACCCACAACAGCAGCACCAGAACCCACAAGACTGAGGATTGGAGGAATTAACGGTAGCCACCAACCTGCTAAGAATGCTAAGTATAAAGTGGCACTCAGACCTATACAGATACTTAATAAACAATAAGCCGATCGACCAAGCGATCGCAAATTCCAACTCACATTTGCACCCGCCCAAGACCACAGTAAAATCCACAGCAACTCCGCAGCCTCTGGCCAGACATTGATACCGCCGCGCCCGTCGAGGGCTGCACTCAAAATTTGGCTCAAGAAATGAGCCTGAAGCTCGACTCCCGGTATTTGCTGGGGAGGACTAAACCAACCGGAACTGTAAGAATTTTGGTAAAAGTCTTTGAGGCTGGGGGCATTTGAGCCGATCAAGACAACGCGCGATCGTACAAAATCAGCAGGTACTTTGCCAGAAAGCACATCGCCCATCGATGCAGTGCGAAAACTGCCTCGCGGGCCGCGCAGGTTGGTCAAAATTTGATAGCCACGGCTGTCCGATCGAACGTAAGCACCATCATTCGGTTGAAAAGGCCGAAAAACCCCCTTGCCTAACTGCAAGTATTTAGGATTGACTCTGGCTCGTTGAGGGGAAATCCCTTCGCTTTTGAGGTAAAGCAAAGCCAGTCTGAGTGCGAAACTTTGATGAGTTTTGCCGTCTCCGGGCCAAGCGTAGAGCAAAGTTCGCCGCACTTTTGAGTCAGCGTCGATGACAACGTTGTTGAAACCGATTCGATCGAGCTTGTCAAGTACCGGAGGCGGGCGAACTCCTAACCTAGTTTCGTCTGCCATCAACTCAATGCCGATTAAGTTGGGAATAGTTTTAAAAGTTTTGAGCAATTCGGCGTTACCCGGTTGAGTTGGCAAATCTCGGTAAATGTCGAGGCCGATCGCCCGCGGCTTGCCAGCGTGCAATTTTTGCAGCAATTGGGCCAAGGCAGCATCCGAAATTGGGTAGCCGTATTTTTGCAAGTCAGCTTCCTTAATTTCTACAATGACGATGCGCGAGTCAATGGGTTCGGCCGGCCGCCAGCGCACAAAGTGGTCGAAAGCAGCCCATTCCCACACCTGCAAAAATCCGAACCAGCGCATTACAATCACCGTACTAGCAACCGCACTCGCAGTAATCAATACTCGGCGTTCTCGATCGACCCATTTTTTGATAGTTTTTAGCATATTTTGGGGATTTGGGCCTCGCCCTTTGAGCATCTAAACTACTACTACCTATAGGTTTTACATCTTCGGGGCGAGTCGATTTTAGATTTTAGATTTTAGATTTTAGATTATCCAATTTTTTGGTTTTTGGGTGGGGGCGAGTCGATTTTAGATTTTAGATTATCTAATTTTTTGGTTTTTCGGTGGGGGCGAATCGATTTTAGATTTTAGATTATCTAATTTTTTGGTTTTTCGGTGCGGGCGAGTCGATTTTAGATTTTAGATTTTAGATTATCGAATTTTTTGGTTTTTCGGTGCGATCGGGCTGCAACAGCAGAAACCGGGTTTCGCAACCAAAATATGTCATTTCAACAATCATTCTGGAAGCAGAAACCCGGTTTATTGCATTTTTCTGTAAAAGTTTTAGTAGTTATTCGCCGATCTAAATACTAAAAACCCACAACTTGTTTTAAACTTTTTCGTTCTAAGCTGTTGTGCATTTAAATTGAATGTCAAAAAATAATCTAAGTCTTGTGGGGAGTAGGGGTTGGGCCTAAGAGCCCGCCCTGAATATGCAATTTAAATGCGTGACAGCTTAACTAATTTTTACTATTTTTTTATTGATATAATAAATGCAAGATTTTAGATTGATTTCGCAGCACGAACCCACGCTAAACTAAGTTAAAAACCAGGATATTTCCTGCCCATCAATCTAAAATCTGTCATCTATAATCCCCCACTTTCCTGTTAGTTTTGAAAGTTGCGGGAGCCCGTGTAACCCGATAAATCAGCGAGTTTATCCAAAGATTGTGTCCCTGCATAAAACTGACCATTAATCTCCCAAGTCGGGAAACCTTTAACATTCGCCGCAGCAGCTTGGCAAATTTGGGCGCGGGAATTTTGCCCCCTGGGATCGCATTCAAAATAATCAATTATTTTGGCTGCTTCTTTGCCGAACAGCATTTTTTGGTCGTGGCAGTGGGGACACCAGTAAGCGCCGTACTCTTTAGCGCCGATTTGTCGGAGGTGGCGGGCCAAAGCAATTTGTGCCGGGCCGGAGGTTGTAGTGACGGCAGGAGGTACAATTCCGGGGGTAGAGACAATAGGAGGAGGTGACTTGACGCTGTTATAAAGTCCCAAGGCGCCGATCGAACTCACCATTGCCACCAAAATGCCTGTAAACACCAACTGCCCGATATCTTCCCACTCGCGCCCGACTAGCACCAGCACAAACAGCGACAGCGCAAATAAGGCAGAAGTGACGCAGTAAATGCACAGGTCCTGAATTTCAAAAGCCATCAAATACATCAAATAGCTGCTGAAAATTACCATCGCAGCGGTGATGATAAATAGCGCTTGCCAAGTGTTTTTTTCTAGTTGAGAGTGCAGTCCTTTATTGGTGGCGGGATTTACAGCTTTGGGAGCCAATGCCAGGATTGCTATGCTCAGGTAAGCCAGACAGCCTAACAAACTTAAAGGCACGGTGCCAAAGACTGTGGCGTAGGGACTGTTGAGAACTTTATCGCAGCCGCTGGTGGGACAAATGACCGAGCCATTCGTGAATTTAGCGATCGTGAGATAGGCCGTTTCTACGACGCCTATGGCTGCGATCGCTGCCATCACAGTCCTAGACCAGCGATGAATCCAAGGGGTTGAACGTCGGCGAATCATTTTTTGATTTGGTAATTTGGGAATTGGGAATTGTTGACTGTTGACTGTTGACTGTTGACTGTTGACTAATGACTGTTAATTGTTAACTAATGACTGACTACTGCCAACTGACTACTGCCAACTGACTACTGCCAACAGTCAACAGTCAACAATTCCTATTTTACGTTTTACTTGTGACTTTGCCCGGTTCCGGTGTTGGCCCTCTTGAGCCATTAGCATCTCTATTTTCCTGTTCGGGCTCTTTCTGTGACAAGCTGCGGCGGGCGGCTTCTACAAACTGACTGACGCGGATCGGATCGATGGGCTGCTCGATGCGGCCGTTTCGCTTCAGGGAACTCGATACGATTACGCCGTCAGCGGCCTGCATGAGGGTGGAAATGTTTTCCCACGAGGCGCCGCTGCCGATGAAAACTGGAATTCCCGCTGCTGCTGCACTCGCGAGTTCTAAGTCTTCGAGATTGGGAGGGCTACCAGTTGTCCAGCCGGAAAGGATTACGGCGTCGGCTAAAGCTCGCCCGATCGTCTCTTGGACGGCTGTGGTCAAGTTGGGGCTGCCTAGGGGTCGCCCGTGCTTGACTAACACGTCTGCTAATATTTTGACATCGCTGCCCAATTCCCGGCGGTAGCGCAGTAGCTGGTGAGCTTGGCCTTCAATTAAGCCTTGGTCTGTAGCCATGATGCCGTTGAGGACGTTGACGCGGATGAATTGAGCTCCTGTGCAGGAGGCGATGGCGATCGCGCTGTGGGCGTCGTTTCGCAGCACGTTAACGCCGATCGGCAGCGTCACGAGATTTGTTAGCCTCTCAACTACGAGCGTCATGGCACTTACCACAGCCGGATCTACGCTGTCTTTGGCAAAAGGAGCGTCGAAAAAGTTCTCGACAATGATACCGTTTGCGCCACCAGAAGCCAGCGCTGTAGCCTCTTGCTCGGCTCTTCCGATAATAGCTTTGAGGTTTCCGCCCCAGCGGGGAGAAGTTGGCAAAGGCTGTAAATGTACGACACCGATTATGGGATTCGGCGTTTTGAATATTTGTTTTAAGTCCACGGATTTTCCTGAAACCACCAAGTTCACTGACTGCTGACGGCGGATGAGTCACGGTATATTCTAGAATTCTATATCGACGGGGGCGATTCGGTTGACTTAATCGGGTCGCCAAGTTGCTCAAAGCCCGCAGCCATAACAGTTTAGATTTTAGATTTTAGATTTTAGATTTTACAAAGGCGACCTCACCTCACTCAAAGACGGATACTTGCTTGTAGACAGGAGTCCTGGAAAGCAAAAAAGTTTAGATTTTAGGGATATTTCCCAGATTCATCTGTGGAGTCAATGCTTTAATCTTTAATCTCAAATCGACTGACTACAATCGGGGTTGAAAGCTTGACTGCAGTTGCATTCTTTTTTATACCTTGGTGTCGGCAGGGGTTTTTCCTTCTCTATCGAGGTTGACTGGTGGAAGTTGTTCTCATAATTTTGGCTGTCACCGCAGCATTGGGGGCGGCAATCGAAGTGCTGCTGCGGGTGCTGCTGGGTTTTGGTAATCCCTTGATTTATATTGCCGATGCCGAGTGCGGCTATTTGTTGGCGCCCAACCAGAAGGTGCGCCGCTTGGGCAACCGGATTGAGATTAACGAGTATTCGATGCGTAGCGGAGCGATCGCCCCGATCGCCCCTCCAGAAACTCTGCGCGTCTTGCTGTTGGGAGATTCTGTCGCCAGCGGCGGTTGGTGGACACATCAGACAGATACGATCTCGGAAATTATGGCTCGGAATTTGAGACTGCAAGTACAGAATCTGGCGAGCGATGCACAATTATGTTCACAAGTCAACTATTTAAATTTTGAAGTTCTCAACGCCTCAGCCAATTCTTGGGGGCCGAGGAATCAACTTGCTTACGCCAAGCGGTTCGGTGTTTTTGGGGCAAAGGCTTTGGTTTTGCTGCTCAATACGGACGATTTGTTTGCATCGGCTCCCTGTGATCTGGTTGTGGGACGCGATCGATCTTACCCGGATCGCAAACCCCGATCGGCTACGTTAGAGTTATTGAGCCGCTACCTGCTACCTGCAGTGCCGACTCCTCAATTGGCCGCACCCGGAGCCACAAGCGGCGATGTAGTAGGCTGCAACTTAGAGGCTATTAGCCAAATCCAGAAAATAGCTGTATCCGCCAACATCGAGTTTTTGCTAGCCGTCACGCCCAAGCGGGGCGAACTCGGCGGCCCGGGCCCTCGCGACTGGGAAGTCAAGGCTAGAGCGCGTCTCGCCGAACTCGTAGAAACAGAGAAAATTACTTACATAGATTTTCTTCCCATTTTCAATTGTGCGGCCGAATTTCCAACTTTGTATAGAGACAGCATTCACCTGAGTCCTCAAGGAAATCAGCTAGTTAGCAACACCATCAGTCGTCAAATAGTCGCTCTTTTTTGGCTTGACACTCTCCGGCCTTAAGGCACGGGGATTCTTAAGACATTTCAGTCTTAATATCCCTATAGCTAGGGTTCCCAGGCTGACTACTCTGGGCACAAAAGAGTGCGTAGTCATATCTCCTCAAAAATGTTTTGGGCGTAGACTTTCCCCCAGTCCGGGGGTAGGTTTTTACATCTTGTCTGATTTGGTTATTCTACCATCTTCATTTGTTAAGATGGATTTGTTATTTTACTTAACAATGGAAAAAAGCCGTCCTACAAGGACAGGGTTTTCAACCCAATTTTCTGATAAATCCTAACCGATACTTTTTTGCTAACATTTGCTAACAAATACATAAGTTGAGATCATATCTCAACAAAGGCGTATCAACCGATGCCCGTAGAAATTTCTACAAGCACTTATATTCTTGCCTTCAGCTTGGTTATCGCTTACAGCTCTTAGCCAATCTGATTATTTGCTTTGATAATGTAGAGGCAACTTATTTATATAGCGGTTGCGTACTACCAAGGTTTTTCACCTACATCTGAGTGGCTAAATTCATTCTATATGACATGAAGACAAGAAGGCAAATGTAAGTGATTGTTAGCAAATGTCAGAAAAAGTCTTACTGTTAATCAACCTCACCTCAAGACGGACAATTGCCCCCGACTCCTGTTGTGGAGAGCAAAAAAATTTAAACCTTAGTTCAAGCCCCCAGATTCATCTGCAGAGTCAATCTAAAGTCTAAAATCCTTCGACGCTCGCGCGAATCGAGTGAGCGCGGCTCGATGCTCGCGCTCGCCGAAATGCTCGCGCCCCCGTCTCAAATGTCAAATCGGCTGACATCGAATCCGGTTGCATGGGAACAGTTATTCTCTTCAACAAACAACAAACCCAAACTGTAAAAGCACCCGGAAACGACAAGATTTGTCTCGATTTAGCTAACTTGCAAAGTAGACTCTAGCTCTTTCGGATACCAAGCTTGACCGTCGAGAGCCATTTGCTCGATCGAACTCGCAAGCCGCAGAGCTTTGAGAGCTTGTTCTCCTCCCACAGAAGGCTGATTTCCACCCCGCACGCAATTAATAAAATGCTCCAATTCTGCGTGGAGCGGTTCAATATTGCTGGTGTAAACTTTCTCGATCAACCCATCTTGACGGTAAAGCACCTGACCGTAATCCGTCACGTAATTGGCGGTTGTTTGCCGGTGAATCAAGATTTCGTTGTTGAGAAAATCTGCCTCTGTCAGAGAATTCTTGCAGTGAGCCACGATTGAACGGAGTTTGCGGTGCGTCACCTTACTGGCAGTCAGGGTGGCCACAATGCCGTTAGCAAAGTTCAACGTCGCTGTCACGTAGTCTAAATAACCTGAATCTGAGGCCCTGCTGCCGCTGGCCGTCAGCTTCACCACTTGGGAATCTGCCAATTCCAGGAGCAAGTCGATGTCGTGGATCATTAAATCCAAAACTACCGATACGTCGTTAGCCCGCTGGGAATAGGGACTCATCCGGTGAGCTTCCAATGCCAGTAACTCTTCAGTTTTCAGCACTTTGCCGAGTTCCTGAAAAGCTGGATTGAAGCGCTCGATGTGACCCACTTGTAAAATCCGGTGGGCCTCAGCAGCCGCGTTGACCAAAGATTCGGCTTCGGCAATGCTAGCCGCGATCGGCTTTTCAATTAAAACGTGAACACCCGCTTGGAGACAAGACATCCCCACAGGGTGATGCAGGCGAGTTGGAACGGCGACGCAAACTGCATCTACGTGGGCGAGCAAATCTCGGTAGTCTTCAAAGAAGCGAACCCGGTATTTGCTTGCTACATCTATTCCCCGCTCTACATTTATGTCTGCAACACCCACGAGTTCGATATCTTTTAGCAAGCTCAGAACTCGCGTGTGATGCTGGCCCATATTGCCAACCCCAATCACCCCAATGCGGAGGGGTTCAGGTTGACTTCGCTGGGCGAAAACGTTTGCGTATCCCAATGACATCCTATCTAGCACTCCTGGATTCTCCTCCACCACCACAGGAATCAAGCCCCTTGGCTTCCCTCAGCTACTCACAGCCATCCAGATAGTACCACAGTCAAACTATTTGTGAAGAATTTCTAAGTTCAGTTGCGATTATCGCATCCGGGAATTAAGCAGAAGCGAATCATACGCAAGGGCAGAATACTGGGGTAAAATGTCTGGTAATTGGGTATTGACAAAATTTATTAAGTGTGTATACAGAGCGGGACGATCGCCTGCAGCATCCCAACAACACAAACCCGTCGGAATATTTGGCGGTTACGCTCAAACATTTTTCGGGTTTCTGTTCAAAAGTAATAGTGAAAGTCATAAATTATACAAATACAACAGAGGACGCATCCGTATTAGTTCGGTTATTTACATTCGGCAATCTTTGACTTCAAAAAAATTTACACTCTAGTGGATACCGCAGCCGAACCAGTTCCCGAACCGATCGCCGTTGGGGGCACAGCTTTAGCATTGGCAGGTTTAACCTGGTTAAAACACAAGAAAAAAATGGCAGTTTGAAGCGCGATCGCACCTCAACAATTAAGCACTCAGCAGTCACTTTTCATAAAATATTCGAGTTGCAAAATTTTGCTCTCGATTCGGAGACAGAGCTCTGGCTTTCAAAATCGCCGCTACCAAAAACGCATAGGACAAAACTCCCACCAACGCCAGCAAAAGTACGCTGGCGGCTCCCGACGCATTCCACAAAGCGTGAAGTGCGGAAGCGCTAAAATAACCTACGCCCAAAATTTGCCAGCGCTTCCTGGGTTTGAGGGCGCTCAAACCGATAAAATATCCCAAATAGCCGCTGTAAGCCATATGTCCGGCGGCGGAACCCAAAATGCGGGGAATTAGCAACTGCAATCCTACTAATTGTCCGGCGTCCGGCCCTGCTTGCAGGGTGACATTTTGGATGACATTGGGAACGTACTGCCCCAGAGTTTCTAACAGTGTAAAGCCGACTGCCGAGGCACTTCCTAACAGAATTCCGTCTAAAGGTTCCCAAACGCCGATTCGATCGCGCCACGGATTTTTCAGCCAATTTCCCAGCAACATGGCTCCCAAAACGGGCACGGCTTTCAGCAATTCTTCCATCAGACCCGCCCCGAAAAACATTCTGGTCAAAAAAGGCAAAAAACTGATTGTTTCGCCTTCGATTGGCAGGCGGCCGGGCAAAATTTCTCTAAATACGAATATAAATCCAATTAATAAGGGGCTGCTCAGAATCAGGACTGTAGCTAAAGCCGAACCAAGCAATACCCACCAAGGCTTGTGTTTGCCACACAGTTGATAGATAAAGTAGTAAGCCGCACCGGCGAGGTAAGCTGACAGCAGCAAGTTGAATGCTGCGGAATTTCCAACGGCGACAAACATCGACACGACAACAATAACTGTGGCGATACCTGGATATAAGTAAGCTTTTTGGCTTAATTGTTTGCCAGTGGAGGCGATCGGGAATAATTGAGTTAAAGTGAGAGCATCTTTTTCGATACCAGCAAAATTGCCCGTTTGTGGTGCTCTTAATCCGGGTTGATTTTGGTAAGGGGTTACGGGAGATTCAAATATAAATTCAGGGCCGTCAAGGCCGAGACTGATGCGATCGCCTGTTTCTAAAGTTTGGCAGCCAGAGAGCTTTTTTCCGTTGATATAAGTTCCGTTAGCGCTGTTGAGGTCGCAAATTTCCCATCTCGTCAAAGTACCCTGGGTTAGGGGACGGATCATGGCGTGGCGACGGGAAACCATGCCGTGGGCGATCGACTCTAAAGCTATTTGACAATTGCGATCGCGTCCGATGACCAATTCCCCATCTTCAGAAAGTTGGTATTTGGATGCTGGGGTTCCCACAGCGTCTTTGGCTGGCACTTGTCGCAGAAATCCGATTTCATTAGTCATGAGTTATGAGTCATTAGTCATCAGTCATTAGTCATTGGTCATGAGCTCGCGAGCTGTTAGCTGATGTTATTTTTGAGCAGTCTTTATTCCACAGTTATTGGTTGTTAGCTGCTGACTAATTACTAATTACTAATTACTAATTACTAATTACTAATTACTAATTACTAATGACTAATGACTAATAACTCTGCTTATAGATTGGCCCTGGCATCCTGAACGGCAGCATAGAAAAATATGCCAGTTAGCGGTACGCTCAGGGCGAGGATGATGCCCGTGACTAAATTGCCAAGTTGAGCTTCTCCGGATGACAGCTCAAAGATGGAGCCGACTGCCGCGATCGCAGTGATGCACGAAAGAGCTAATAGTAAACCACTTTTCGGAGTTCCTGCCATCATACTGATTTTACTGCCTTTGGCGAAAATTTCTGCTTGACTAATGCTTCATTCAGTGCGAGCTTGTTTTCTACTCTGTCTACAAACAGCACTCCGTTGAGGTGATCCATTTCGTGCTGAATTGCCCTCGACAGTAAGTCTGTTGCTATCAGGGTTTGTGGGCGGCCGTATTCGTCGCGGTAGGAGACTTCAATGACTTCTGGGCGTTTGACTTCTAAATAAACTCCCGGAATGCTCAAACACCCTTCTTGCAAGATGCAGATATCGCTGCTGCTACTTTTGATGGTGGGGTTGATCAAAACCATTGGGGGTGTGGCGGGGTTTTCCGGGTCGCAGTCGAGGACGATTACTTGTTTGTTGACTCCGACTTGGGGGGCTGCCAAACCGATGCCATCCGCACTGTACATGGTTTGCAGCATTTCTCGGACTAGCTGCCGAATTTCTGCATCGACGCTTTTGACGCGCTTGGCTGGCTGCCGCAGGACGCGATCGCCTAATGTGTGTATTGTTAGGGGCGGTTTTTCTAACTTTTTCTTTTCAATCAAGACCTGAGCCGTCATAGAACCTCGCGGGATGTTTGGAAACCCCCAACGAAAGCTGTTGGGGAATGGAATTGGAACCAATACTATTATTGTCAATATTAATCTAATTTTCAGTAGCCATGACTGGAAACGCACCAAACCAACGGCCGGTTATTTCTCTGGGGCTTTCGCCCGTTTTACTGGCGGTAGAGCTTTTAGCGGCGATCGCGATTTTGCTGGCTGTTTTGCTCATCGTCAAGTTTTGGGCCGTTTTGCCCGATCGAATTCCGATTCATTTCGGCTTGGGGGGGCTGGCTGATGGTTGGGGCGACAAGGTGACGATTTGGATCGGGCCGGCGGTGGCTGCCATTATTTTTGCGGTTTTAACTGCGATATCGCGCTATCCGCATACTTTTAATTATCCGGTACGGATTACTTCTGAGAACGCTCGCCGGCAATATCTGTTGGGGCGAGGCCTTTTGGTTTGGCTGAAGGCGGAGATTTGCTGGCTGTTGGCGTTTGTGGTGCGGCAGCAAATTCTTGTCGCTTTGGGCAATGCTCAAAGGTTGAGTATGGAGTTACTTTTAGGGTTAGTTGTTTTGATGTTTGGGACGGTTGGCGTGTATTTGCTCAAGGCTTATTTGGCTCGCTAGATGTAGCGCCCAAAACTTACCTCTACCCAAAGACCCAGTTTCTTTGTATTAATAAAAATTAAGACCCCATGATATTATGTCCTCACTACCAACGAAATAAAATTAGTTTGTAGTCAGGACTAAAGTCGTCATATAACTTTGAGGACTAAATTCCTCATTACAAACATTTTTGAGGGCGGCTAATTGACCGAAAATATCCAGGATATAAGCCCCCGGATTCATTCCTTCGCAGACTCAGTACCCAGAAATAAAAAACCTGTAGCCGATGAAACTTGCCGAACGTATTTATCTCGCGCAAGTCAATGCTTCAATTCTAAAATCTAAAATCTAAAATCTAAAATCTAAAATCGATTGACGGGACATAATAGGAATCACAGGCCAGAGGTTTGTGCTACGGTAAACGCCGATCGACTAACCCATCAAATATGTTTGCTGATTGTTCATCGGCAATACTCGCAGCCGTTGATTTTTCAAATCTGGTTCTAATCCTAATTCTTCCATTGGAATCACGCCCAACAAAACAGCAGAAACGCCTTCGGGCAATTCTAAACCATCAAATCTGCCTTCTCTCCCCTCTACAATAATTTGAGCGCCTGCCAAAATTCGACTTTTTGTGATGCCAGCCGATGTTTCTACATCTCTTTCTCCTACTTGTCTTAAACCTAGTTGGCTAATAAGGGGAGTTGGCAAGGAAAGCAGAGTTGCTCCGGTATCGACAACAACGTTATCGAGGGTAACAGATCGAACTTCCTCCGCAGAAATAAATCCCCGTTCAGCCATAACTAGATCGATGCGATTCGTGACGGCGATTGTTGTAAGAACTTGACCCCTTTGTTTTGCTTGCAGATTGGGAAGTACCAGGGCCATAGTATGTTACCTCTTTGAGGGTAATTAGTGGAGATTTATATTGTAATATTATCTAGAATACTGCTAGGTTAGTTAAAATCGTTTTAGTGACCGGCTAAAATTAGAATTTGCCTCAACGCATGACACCAGAAAACAACTCTTCTCAACCCAATCGCCCTGAGTCTAACGTGACTGTAGAAAGTCAGAACGGTGCGAACCCTACTGTGCCACCAGAATCAGGGACAATCGTCGCTACTGCTGAACCCGAAAAACCGGTGCCGCCGCCTCCAACTCGCAAGGTGTTTTTGCCGCAGCAGCCGGAACAAACGACTACTGAGAAGTCGGGATCGGTGCTGACGCTGGGGTTGATCGCAGCGATGATTTTTGGGCTCGCCAATGACAACATTTGGCTGGGCTTAATGGGCGCTGTCGGTGCGATCGGCATATCGCTGCGGCTGATGTGGCCGAGTTGGGGCAAAATCTGGGCGCAGGTAATTCCGCCGACTTGGCGCACTCTGATCGTCGCCTGCTTCGGGCTTTTAGCTGGGATTGTGGGCTTGCTGATGCTTAGCGGTAGTAATACTGAACCGGGAAGCCGCAACATCCAAATCAACTGGGACGCCATCGGCGCTCTCGGCGAGCTGATCGGCGCTTTGGGCCAAATTTTGATCGCTATTTTGGGCGTTTACGTGGCTTGGCGGCAGTACGTGATCTCGAAAGATTTGACGATTCAGCAAAATCGAATTACGCAGCAGCAAACGATCGATGCTTATTTTCAAGGGGTTTCGGACTTAGCCCTTGACGAACAAGGGTTTTTGGAAGACTGGCCGCAGGAAAGGGCGATCGCAGAAGGCCGCACCGCTGCGATTATGAGCAGTGTAGATGCTGAAGGTAAAGCTAAAATTCTGCGGTTTTTGTCGCAGTCGAGATTGGTTACTCCGCTGAAGCGCGATCGGCTTTTAGGCCGCCCCATCCTTGACGGCGACGGCGGCTACGCTGAAGATAGAGATCACGGTATCCGCGTTATCGATCTCAATGTCATGTTAGCGGGTGCTGACCTGGCTGGCACTGATTTGCGGTGGACGGATTTGAGCGAAGCCAACCTCGTCCGCGCCAATCTCAGCAAGTGCGATTTAGTGAAAGCCAACCTCTCGCGCGCTGTATTGTACGACGCCAATCTCGCTCGCGCCGACATGAGAGCCGCCGCACTATTCTACGGCTCGGCACAAACTGCATCTCCCCGCAGCCGTACCGAATTTCCCAACTATCAAACGGGCGAACATACCGGCGCTGTAGTTGAACGCGCTGATTTCACCGGTGTCAAGCGGCTGTCGGAGGATCAGCGCTATTACTGCTGCGCTTGGTGCGGATCGAAGTCTAGAGAGACTATTCCCGGCGGCTGCGAAGGGATTCCCAATAAACTCGGACGTTAAAATTAGCAGTACGGCTGTACTTACGTATATATTTGGCGATCGCTCGGCAGCGGACTATACTTTAATTTTAAATCTACAGTCTTTCGCTGTTTGAGCAATGACAAATACTGATTTAGGGCTAGAAGTAATTCCGCACCGTCCGCGCTCGAAAAGCAGGGACGGGTTAATTTTTGTAATTGCTATGTGGTTTCTGAGCCGATCGATAATTGCGATCGGGATGCAGGTAATTGCCCCTTTAGTCTGCAAGGAGCCACCAGTGTACAATTGGCCGGTTCTGGGTTTAGTCAGTGGCTTCCTTCCCAAAAGCGGCTGGGAACTGTTTTCGCACTGGGACGGTAAATGGTACACCCAAATCGCTCATTTAGGCTACAGCTATGCAAATGACGGGCAGCAGCACTCCGTTGCCTTCTATCCGCTTTTTCCCTTACTAATTCGGGGGCTGATGACCCTCGGAATGCGAGCCGACGCAGCAGGGGTATTAATCAACTCTTTGGCGTTTTTGGCTGCCTTAGTGCTGGTGTACTTTTGGGTAGAGGAGCGATACGATGCTGGTGCAGCGAAGTGGACAACTGCTGTGTTAGCTTGGTGTCCGTTCTCACTATTTTGCACTGTCATGTATACAGAAGGATTGTTTTTGTTCCTGACAGCATCGGCTTTACGAGCTTTTGAGAGGGGCGAGTATATTTGGGCGGCTTTTTGGGGAGCTTTGACGACTGCTACTAGAGGGCCAGGAGTAGCCCTGATACCTACTTTTTTGCTGACAGCTTGGAGGGAAAAAAGACCTCCCCTCGCTTATGCTGCTGGTTTTGCTAGCGCGATCGGGTTCTTTTCATTTATTTTATACTGTGCTATTAATTTGGAAGATCCTTTAGCATTTATTCACATCCAAAAAGCATGGGTTCAGCCTACTTGGTTGGAGATATTTAAGGAGTTTTTCAGTTTCAGTTTGTACGCTGCTACTAAAGTTGGGATGGTTTTTGGCGGTTGCTATTTGTTGTGGTATTTACGAAAAAGGTTGAGCATTACCATCCTTTGCTTCGGTTTTTGCTCTTTGGCCCTGCTGGTTACTTCGGGAGCTTTACAGTCTGTAGAGCGCTACGCTTACGGTATTGTGCCGCTGTCAATAGGTCTTGGCTTGTTATTGGCGGCTAGACCTCGTTGGGGTTACGGGTTGATGGGATTGTTTGGTATATTTCTGCTGCGCTTTTCCGTGAGGTTTGCTAGTTGGCTGTGGGTAGCTTAGGGGCGATCGCTCTTAATATCTTTTGCCCAAACTTAATTTACTCTATTTCCCAAGCTGCCTGAAAAAAGTCTCTTTCGCACAACATGGCGTAGTGATAGGTTGCTTCTACTTCCGGCGTAGCTTCTGCGTAGCGATCGACTAAACTTTCCAGCCGTTTTGCTAAAATCTCAAAATCCGGGCTGCTATAGGTGGAAATCCAGTCGCTAAAGGCGTGTTCCGGTATATTAGGTTTAGCTAGCTGCTGTCCCAAAAAAGCATACAACCGCAAGCAAGGAGTCATCGCGGCTACTGTCAAACCGACACCGCTTCCCCAGGCTGTCGCTAATAAAAAATCTGTGTAGCGGCGGGTAGCAATTCCCGGTTTTGCCTCTTGCAAATTTACACCCCATTTGTCTGCATATCCTTGATGCAACCGAAGTTCTTCTAAAACACCGCTGCCGAGATTGTGGAGAATTTCAAACCCCTCCCAGTCGGGTGCTTTTGCCGCAGCGATACTGTAAGCGCGAGCGAAGGCTCCCAGAAAAAATGCGTCTTGTGCAACGTAATATGCAAAACTATTTTGGGGGAGGCTGCCGTCAGCAATGCCTCTGACAAAGGGATGTTGCAGACAAGCTTCGCTTAAGTCTTGATTTGCTTGCCAAAGATAATTGGAATTTGTCATGCAATTTTGAATCTATGGGTTATGATTGTTATTTTTATAGTCTGAACTAAACATCTATGATAACAGATGTTTTCGCTGTGCGTCAGTCTTATGGTATCTTTTATTTTTCGGATTTAAGAAAATAGATAAGTTTTGGTACGCGGCTATGTTGTGGGCTGCTGTTGTCTGGCTCAAAGAGGGAAATTACCTGTCGAACCTCTCTCGTGAAGCAGCCAGCGTGTTGGGGGAAAAAGAAACTTTTGATTTAACGGTTGAAAAGCAAGCCGATTTTTAAACAGAAACTGCAATGAACGATACACCTAAGTATTCCTTGGTAATTCCTATCTATAACGAAGAAGAAAATCTCGCTGAATTGTATCGGCGAATTAGTGCCGTGATGGATCGAATGGACGGCCCAGTAGAATTAATTTTAATCAATGATGGTAGCCGCGATCGCTCTCTCGAACTTTTGCGAGAATTGCACGAAAAAGACTCGCGAATTTGTTACCTCAGTTTTGCCCGCAATTTCGGTCATCAAATAGCTGTAACTGCAGGTTTAAACTTTTCTAGAGGTCAAGTTGTAGTCATCATGGACGGCGATTTGCAAGACCCGCCAGAGCTAATTATAGATATGGTAGAACAGTGGCGGCAGGGCTATCAAGTTGTTTACGCTCAACGCACTCAACGCCGTCAAGAAGGTTGGTTTAAGCGGTTGCCGGCTTATATGTATTATCGCATCTTGCGCCATCTTGCTGATGTTGATATTCCGATAGATACCGGAGATTTTTGTTTGATGGATAGGTGCGTGGTGGATGTACTCAACGCCATGCCAGAACGCAATCGTTACATTCGGGGACTGCGGGCTTGGATTGGTTTTAAACAAACGGCGGTTAAGTTTGAACGCGATCCGCGCTTTGCAGGCGAGGTTAAGTATACCTTCAGAAAATCTTTAAGTTTGGCGATGAATGGTTTAGTATCTTTTTCAAAAGTCCCTCTGCAACTGTCGATTTATTTGGGTTTGTTTTCGGCTTTCGTGTCTGTTTTGATGGCTTTTTTGGTTTTGTATTGGCGTCTTTTCTCTGCGGGCTCGGCATTAACTGGTTTGACAATTGTGATTATGGCGGTTTTCTTTTTGGGTGCGGTGCAGTTGGTCAGTATTGGGATTTTGGGCCAGTATATAGGGCGGATTTATGAGGAGGTGAAGGGCCGGCCACTTTATACGCTGGCAGAAGTTGCTGGTTTCGATCCATTTGGTCAAAAAAATGGTAAATAAGCAGGACTTTTTTACTATCTTGACGGCTTAAACATAGCGGTTGTATGGTGCGTCTGCTGAATCACCGGAAGCCTGGACTAGCTTCAAAATGCGGGTTCTGAACTGATAGCGATCGTCCCCATAATTGAGTGGCTGGAATTTATGCGTTTGAGCGCGAACTTCCTAATGGTACTGGTGGCATTAATGACTATGGCACTGCGCTGTGGTTGACGGGAATGTTGATGAGCACGATCGGCTCTGATGACTTTCGGAAAACAGCCCAAGGGCGGGTGCTTTGTTTTTTGCTGGCGTTGTGTGCGATCGCGCTATGCGGTTATTTGAGAGCAACGCTGGCTACATTTTTTGTGAGTCAGGATGCCCAGAGCGATCGAGCAGAAATAGCGGGTACAAAATCTATTCAAGCTCTGCAAACAGAAATTACTGCACTGCTAACTGAGATTAAAGCCTGCTTCACGAAAAGGTTTAGAGCTGTGAATTGCTGACCTTTGATTTGAGCATCAGGTCGAGCGCTCTCGATGCGATAGTAGACAAACGATTATGTCTGTCCAATTATAGATAATATTCTAATCTAAACTCTGCCAAGCGAGAGAGGATATTTAAATTCTTTAATTTTACTATAAAACTACCGTACAACCATTCAACGCAAAAAATTTTAGAAGGCGGGAAAAAATCAACAGAATAAATTTATGATTAGAAATCAAAAAACCCAACTTTATCAAGCCTAACTCAAATCTTTAACTGTTCAAGAGTGCGGACATTTTTTATAGGGCGGAATGGCTGATTTTCTAAATACTTTGAGCCCCAGCAGATAATTAAATCAATGTCATCTCCACTCCTGACTTGCATTTAATTTGACTTTTTTATGAGCCTTGCCCTGTAAAGCTTGTAGTATCGTTGCCAAAAATGCCCGCAGTATTGAATGTTAACCTGGTTCTATTTATTACATTGACACGAGAAAATCATGGAAAACACATTGTTCGATCGCACATTCCGCGACAGCGAAGGCCAAATTGTTATAGCTCAGATGCCAAATCTACCACTGAGTGTCGGGATTGTAGCTAGTTTATTAACGCTCATTGTTACAACAGGTAAAATTAATTTAGGGTTGGAGCTAGTAGCCTTTGGCTCTTTGTTTACTTGGGCTTGGGAAGAATTATTTCAAGGAGTTAATTACTTTCGTAGAGCATTAGGTCTGATTGTGCTTGTCGGTCTGATTGTAGGGAAACTTCAATAATTAGGTAAGCATAAATCAAATCAATAAGGTATAGCAAAACCTTTATACCAATTTTTTATGAGGCTCCGTAGAATCCGATCCCCCCTAGCCAAGAGGGCGGGCACTCTTGGCACCGCCCCTACAAAGGGGGGACAAGATTCCGATCTTTCGTCCCCCAACAATCAGGGGGAGTAGGGGGTATGCGAGGGGGAGCGAGATATGTGCAACTTCACATTAAATTGGTATGAATCAGGCCGATGAAGAAGGGTGGAGAGGTTGACAGGCTGTAATTGACAATCCAAAAATTAACACCAATCGGATGTGGGAACACCTGAACAATCCTCCACTCATTCGCTACCTGCTACTATGGACGCTTGGCTGGGCGATCGTGCAGGTGTTGGCCTATTTTGAAACGGTTCTGATTGTTTCTATTTTTGCAGCCATTCTCGCCTTTGTGCTGAACTCTCCAGTCAAATTTGTATCTCGTTTCATCCCTCGTTAAGTAGCGGTTGTGCTGGTGTTTTTACTTGCCTCGTTGATTCTAGGTGGGTTAATGGCAACGTTAGGACTAGCTATCATTTCCCAAGCACAGCAGTTATTGGAACAGGCTCCTCAATTTTTAGTCTCGGCGATCGCACTGTTGGAAACACTCCAATCGTTTCTGCAAAAGCGCAATATTACAGTCGATTTCAGCACCTTTGAGACACAACTGCGCGAACAAGCCCTCGGCATCAGTGGCAGGGGTTGTTCCAGCAAAATGTGTTATTCAACTTGCTAGATGTGATTGTGATTGCGGTGGTTGGCTTCTTTACGCTGCTAGATGGTAGACTACTATGGAATCTGATAATGAGGCTATTTCCACCCGGCTTACGCGATGATTTGACCAGGGCAGTTCAAAAGAATTTTTTGGGTTTCTTTTGGGGTAGGTTGCTATTATCACTCTTCTTCGGCCTTTCTACCTTTCTGGTGTTTATTTGGCTGGATATTCCCTATGCACGGCTCATGGCTGCAGTGGCAGGCGCATTTGACCTGATTCCCGGTATTGGCGCAACGATTGAGATTAGCCTCATCTGCCTGATTATTCTGCCTCAAGGAATTCTGCTCAGCTTGAAAGTTTGAGTGGGTTGCATTGTCTTACAGCAGGTTGAAGAAAACTTACTCATGCCCCGTATTATGCAAGGCTCCATTAATATAAATCCAGTCATTATGTTCTTTGCGCTATTAGTGGGGCTGCGAGTCGCTGGATTGGTCAGAGTTTTTCTGTCGATCCCGATCGCAGGCGTAATAATCAGCCTCCTGGATATTGATAAAATACCTGGGGGAAAGACACAACAACCTTCTGGTTGATGTTGAAGCTAGTTGGCTTGAGGTTTCGATTACAACATTTTTTTTTGAATCTCTGGGAGAGAAATTATGAAAGGTTTAAAGGGAAAAAACGCACTCATTACTGGAGCGAGTTCAGGCATTGGGCAGGCGATCGCCATTCGTCTCGCTCAAGAAGGTTGCAACATTGCCGTTAACTATCGCAAAAGCTTAGAAGAGGCAGAAGATACTGAAGAAATAGCTCTGCAAAAAGCCTGTGGACAAGCATCGGAATGCGGGGTTGAAACGCTATTAGTTCAGGGAGATGTCTCCAAAGAAGACGACATCCTTCGTATGGTGAATACTGTTATTGATAAATTTGGTAGTCTGGATATCCTGATTAATAATGCTGGGATTCAAACAGAAAGCGCATCCCATGAAGTGCCAACCGATGAATTCGATCGCATAATTGCCGTCAATTTGCGAGGTGCATATCTCTGTGCGCGGGAAACCATTAAGCATCTGTTAGAGCAGCAGCGCCCTGGGGTGATTATCAATATTTCCAGTGTGCATGAAATCATCCCCCGCCCGATGTATATCAGCTATTCCATCAGCAAAGGCGGCATGGGAAATCTGACTAAAACCCTAGCGTTGGAATACGCAAACCGAGGCATCCGCGTCAATGCTATTGCGCCCGGTGCAACAATTACACCGATTAATGAAAGCTGGACTGACAATCCAGAACAAAAGGCAGTAGTCGAAAGCCATATCCCAATGGGACGGGCAGGCACATCGGAGGAAATGGCGGCATCTGTTGCCTTTCTCGCATCAGATGAAGCGGCTTACATTACGGGACAAACGCTCTATATTGATGGTGGATTGACCCTCTATGCTGACTTTCGCGAAGCTTGGTCTGCCTAAATTAAGTGGGAGAAACTATGGGGAGGAAATAGGCGATCGCGGTCATTTTTCCTAAAAAAGGATTTGTTTGGGCGATCGCTTTCTTTACTCGCCGGACACTAGACTAAACCGCACTAATGTCTCATCCAGATACAGCGCTTCCCGCTGTTATGAGGTACAATAGCAACAGCTTGCTTTCCCAATTTATTAAAGGTTGAGGATTTATTAAATTGAGGGCAACTGCTATTATTGTATCAATCATAGATGCGTTATTTGGAGCGAATCTCGGCCAAAAAATTTGAGTTTTGACCACCAGAGTTCAATAGGGTTAAAATAGGCGCGAGTAAGGAGATAAATAAATAACACTCGCGCCTACAGCTTCAATCAATGGTACAATTGATGCTAGTTTATCAGCGGTAAATTATGCTTCACTACTACTGCTCCTGCCCATAATTCAGGACACAAAGATTTATCAATGAATACGGCTAATGCTGCTCCATCCATTAAATCATTTATTGTAATTACTGCCCGCATTTTGTTGATACTAATTGCACCTATAGCTGTAATCTTTGCGACTCGATAAAATGGTTTAAATAAGGATACTATTGTCCCCGGTTGCGAACGGGCATGAGTTCTGGTCAAGCGAGCGTAGAATCCCAGTTTCATCCAAAAATACCAGGTTGTCTGGCTCAATATGTTTGAGCGTTTCCCAATATTCTACTCTTAATTTTTGGACTATTTCTGTTGCGCCTTGGCTACTATACAATGTTTTTTTTACGATTTAATCCTAACTTTTGCAAATACCGACACATGGCCGTTCTGCTCACCCAATTTCCAGTCTGATGAGCAAATACTTCACACAACTCTACCCCAGTGCCATCTGGATGGTTGGCCACCAGTGCTTTGACGAATAGTTCGGCATTTGTCAGATGACTCAATTGCGGTTTGCCTCTCTGTTTCGGCTGTAAATTAGCCTCGGTTTTTTGAAGATTCACCAGTTTTGGACTAAACTTTTACTGACCCCAAATCTAGTAGCTACTTTCCTCGGTTGACATCTTTTCTGCCCCATGAGCCTTGACTATTTTTTGCCGGAGAGCGAGAGAATACGCTTGCATTAGGTTTGACTACAACAATGATATTTTAGTGTACCTCATAACAGCGGAAACCGCTGTATCTCAAATCTTGCACCCTTCTCAATAACACGCTTTCGGCCCTGTTCCACAAAGAAGGAATTTTATTGTGTAACAAGCTCTATGGCCCGTTACTAAATAGGTAATTGAGAAGGGTGCAAAATCTTAATTATATTGGATTATTCCGCCAATTAAATAACCTTGTTCTCGCTAGCTTTTTACGAATTTACAAGAACCACATTTTGCCGACTCTCGCTCGATCGCCTCGCAGCATCGGCCACCTTCAAAGCGTACAAGCTACTAGCCTTATCCACGTACAAAGGTGTACCCTTTGACAAAGATTCCAACACCATATCGGTGTCTTTGGCAAACAAACCGCGCCGCGTTCCTACTTTGAGGTTCCGGCGATTTTCTCCCTGAATTAATTGACCGGATTCGGGAGTGAAAACCAGCGTTCCTGCTTCTCCGTAGATGGTGAAAATGTTTTCCGACTGCCAAAAAGTCTCTCCTTTTCCATAAACAGCTTCAGCGACAAGGCCATTGGCAAAGCGCAACTGTGCATTGCACAAACAAGCTTTGTAGAAATCCGGCTGACTGTCCCAAAATTGAGCTTGACAGTTAACGCTTGCCACTTCCCCGAACAAATCGGTAAATCGGTGCAGTCGCGAAATTGCACCAACTAACGGAAAGCCAAAGAGGGAATGTTGATAAGTCCACCGCTGTGGCGCTGGATGTTGAGGAGTAATAGTAATGTAGCGGGCGTAAAAAACTTTACCGACTAATGGCAAAGATTCTTTGATGGCTTGGTGCAAACCGCCTAACAGTTCGATGTGTTCGATGTGGAGGAGTTTTTGCTTTTGGGTGGCAAGTTCGATCGCCCTTTCGGCTTCAGATACGTCTAAAGATAGAGGATATTCCACCACAACGTGCTTGTCATTTTCGAGCGCGGCCAGGACGATCGCCCCGTGATCCTGGTTCACCGTACACACAATTACCAAATCCAAATCGTCTCTTTCTACTAGCTTGCGCCAGGAAACCGCAGCTTCTGCCCCGAACCTTTGACAAAATGCTGCGGTTTTATCCGGGGAGTGGCCCGCAACTGCTACCAAGTTCGATCGCCCATCAGCTTGAATTGTCTCCGCCCTCAACTTAGCGGCAAAACCAGTACCCACAATCCCCACGCGAATTGGAGAATTAACCGAAAAACCAAAGCGAGTATCAATATTAGTCATGGGATTTGAGATTTAAGATTTTAGATAGTTACAGACTTGCGGTGCAGGGCTTTAGGGTTCTATCGCCCCGATTTTAAGCTGTGGTTGTGGTGCGATTTATTCGATCGAGCCTTCAACACCCAAGTCTTGATGCGATTCTAACTATACATTTCAACGCCGGCAGGGACTTGCCTTGCAGCCAGTCTTGCTGAAACTCGATCGACACACGGCATACCAACAACCCGGTTTTTGTGCTGTAGGGCTCAAAATAGGATTTTTCCTAGAAACCCGGTGGTTTAGCGCAAGTCTTGCGGCAACAGTATCACAAGGCTGAACCCAACATAGGTATAAGTAATAAAGATGAAATTAGAAAAAGTTATAACTAATCCCATTCAAATTTTTTGTAAATAAGTGTTGCAACCTTGCTTCTTTCCCCTACTATCATAGAGGGAACAAACCTAAGAGCTAACCTCAAAGCTAATAGAGCCTTGAAGGTTGCATTAGGAAAAATTATCAATCTTGTTGAATTTTTGAGAGGATTAGTGCATGGCGACTTACAAAGTTACCCTCATCAGCGAAGCCGAAGGAATTAACCAGACCATTGACGTTGATGACGATACTTACATTCTTGATGCTGCTGAAGAAGCAGGACTCGACCTTCCCTACTCTTGCCGCGCTGGAGCTTGCTCCACCTGCGCCGGCAAAATCACAGCAGGCAAAGTTGACCAATCCGACCAATCTTTCTTAGATGACGACCAACTAGAGGCCGGATTTGTCCTCACCTGCGTCGCCTATCCCCAGTCTGACTGTACGATCGAAACTCACAAAGAAGAAGAGCTGTACTAAAAAAGGACGCTCCGCGCGATACCTTAAGAAACCCGGTTGCTCGTTTCCAGAATTAAGCTGAAATACGGCAATTATGTTAAGAAACCGGGTTTCTGTATCTAAGACTGAAACAATCCCCTAGGAGCAATTACTAGGATGATATTTTCCTAGACTTTTACTTAATACTCATGACAATTGGTGTAGACTGAAGTAGCCTGCATAACACCATCAGTAATGATGACTTGGACTTTCTCTCACTTCTCTCAAGCTTTGGCGTGAGAGCATCTCTGTAATCCTTGCGGTTCGAGGTTGGTCAAAACCAGTGAAGAATACACCTCCTTGATTTGTGCAAAATACGGTGAGAGCCATAAAAGTTAGGTGGCTCTAAAATTTTTAAAGGCCCCAACTGTGGTTAGAAAACACCTCGTTTGAGTAGCGCTTTAGGGATTTTCCTTAAAGCTTTGTGGGATACCACCATACTCTCAGACCTGTCTGACGAGTGTGCTATATTTGGATTCTCTCAGGTTGTCGGAGATTGTCTGGATTAAAAGTATCAGTCTGTCACTCCCAGCTAGAAATTCGTAACTCTTTGAGCAGATAGCTGACCAAATAATTTTAGATTTTAGATGGCAGATTTTAGATTAACTGTGAAACCAATCTAGAATCCCAAGTCTAAAATCTAAAAGTTTTACGACTGATATTTAGTCTCGCGTTGCGCGGACTTTGTTTGTGTAGTGCCGATGATTTAAATCGCCGACTTTAGTAGGTATAAGTAATAAAGATGAAATTAAAAAAAGTGATAACTAATCCGATTCAAATTTTTTGTAAATGAGTGTTGCAACCGGGCTTCTATCCCCTACTATCATAGAGGGAACGAACCTAATGCCTAACCTCAAAGCTCATAGAGCCTTGAAGGTTGCATTAGGAAAAATTATCAATCTTGTTGAATTTTTGAGAGGATTTAGTGCATGGCAACTTACAAAGTTACCCTCATCAGCGAAGCCGAAGGACTTAACACGACCATTGACGTTGAGGACGATACTTACATTCTCGATGCTGCGGAAGAAGCAGGACTAGACCTCCCCTACTCTTGTCGCGCTGGAGCTTGCTCCACCTGCGCCGGCAAACTGATATCAGGCACAATTGACCAATCCGACCAATCTTTCTTGGACGACGACCAAATCGAGGCCGGAATGATCCTCACCTGCGTCGCCTATCCCCAGTCTGACTGTACGATAGAAACTCACAAAGAAGAAGAGCTGTACTAAAAAGGGGGCCGTCAGTCATCTGCTCTAACTCCAAGCTATTGATTAATAGCAGTTTGAGGCGATAGCTGACCGAATAATTTTAGATTTTAGATAGCAGATTTTAGTTAACTCGTAAAATCCTGTCTAGAATCTAAAATCTAAAATCTCAAAATTTTAGGACTTGCGCTAAAGATTCGGAAAAATCCGGGATTGAGATTGCATTGCTCCTGCTTGCATTCGATAGTTTTTACGCAAGTCCTCACTGAATTTTGGGAGTTTAATTTTATGGTTGCCAAAATGTAATGTTATCGCTGAGCGGCACAACTTGAGCGCCGGGAAAATAAAAGCCCAGAATTTGAGATCCATTCCAGCCCAAATTAGCCAAATTGTAAGAACCAGTCTGACTCATTCCCACCCCGTGCCCGAAACCGCCTCCGACAAAAGCATAACCGTTGAGAGTTTTGTCTGGATTGTAAATTGGTTCTAGGTAAAAAAGCGTGCTAATCGGCGGGTAAAAAGCATTGCGAATCTCGTCTTTGTTGATATCGATAGGGCCCAAGTCAGTTTGAACCTTCATTTTCAAAACTCGACCTGCGGGCGACCTTTCCACAACTTCCACCTGAGTGACAGTTTTCAAATTAGCCAGCGGGTGCTGTTTCTTCTGAAGATACTGTTTGAGAAATCCACCAATCGCTGTCAAAGAAGCAGGTTCGCGCCACCGAAAAGTGTCTTGTTTTTCCTCATTAAACCCTTTTTGCAAACTGATAAAGCGGCGGAAATTGTTTTCGTCAGACAAACTCTGCTTGGACAAATCCCAAATATTATTAGGCGAATCGACGATCGATCGCAAATATGGACGTTCCGCGCCCTCCCACACATCGTTAAAAGAGGCTGTCACGCCGCCGCTAGACGCGGAATAGAGCGCGTCTACTAGCTGATTTTCGTAAGTTAGCACCAAACCGCTCGTTTGGGCGATCGCCTTATCACTTTGCGGGTAAACCTCCGTCAAACCCTTATAAACTTGACAGTTAACATCAGCGCACAACTCATAATTATCCACAGCAAACCGGCGCAAATTTCTCAGGGCGTAGGTTCTCGCTAAAATAGTTTGAGCGACAATCGAAGCGTAAGGCGAAAAAGCCCCAATTTCGTGAGGAACAACACCCCGCAAATAAGTTTCGGTCAGCACTTTATTTACCAAAGTATAAGTGCCGTAAGCATTTTTTTGCAGGTGCAAACTGCCGCCATAACGGTGAGTTTGTTGAATTGCTTTTTCTGGTTCAATAGCTGTCGCCTCTTGGGTGGTTTGTTCCAATACCTCAATCACATTTTTCCCGGCCGTCACATCCAACTCATTGCGGTTGAAACGAAAGCCGTTTAAAACCCAAAATGCCTGGGGTATTTGTTTTAAAACTTTGGAATCCAAAAAAGCTGTTGTGTTCCCTTGAGCTTGCAAACTTTGCAACAGCCAGCGCCGCACCAAAGGAGAGTTGTAAACATCTCTTTTTGCCCAAACTTGCCAGCGAAAAGGTTGAGCAATTTCTACCTCAATTCCCTGGGCGCGCCACTGATTGGCGCTATCTTCTGCACTCTCGAAACTGCGGTGGGAGCTCAGAACAACTCGTTCTTCTACTAAGGGCGATTCCAGAGGTTTCGGGGCTATTTCTAACTTGACGCTAGCAGCAGTTTTGGTTTCTATGCCTTGAGGAGTTTTGTAACGCAAAGTTAAGCTGTCGCCCGGTAATGCTTTCAGCGTCAGTTTGTCGGTTGCTTTGGTACCAAACCGCTGCACTACGCCGATTTTGATGGGTCTATTTTGGGGAGTTTGGGCGTATCCCGCAGCGCCCAAAAGAGGCAACAGGCACAATGCGCTGAAAACAGTGCTAGATATGCAGCTAAACCATTTGTAATGGGGAGTTGGAGGTGCTTGAGCGGACACAGTTATCTATCTCCCGATAGTTGAAATTTGGGGATTTTTGATTGTACGTTAGCACATTTGGCGGCTGCTAGAGCGGGATTCCGAAAGAGAGGCTGGTTTAATTGGCAGAATTCTCCTAAGTAGGTAGGTAGGCGCAAATAAACTTTACACCGAGCAAATTTTATCCCGGACGCACCCTAGACCTAAATCTAAAATCTAAAATCGTTATGCCATTAGGCATCCTACAAGCTTGTGTATTTTCGCTCCTGACATAGTTACTGGTGTTTCCAATATTGGTAGGCGGCATAGGCTAAGGTGACAGCGCCCGTAACTATAGCTGCTTCATCGACCTCAAATTGCGGGTGATGGAGGGGATAGTTCGGTTTGTCAGTCAGTCCCACTCCTAAGCGAAACATGGTTCCCGGTGCGTGTTCTAAGTACATCGAAAAATCTTCCGCGCCGAGGGATGGTTCTGGTAAAATCTGGACGCGCGATCGACCTAAAGCTTCTAAAGCCGCAGTTTCGACTAATTGCGTGAGTTTTGGGTCGTTTTGGACTCCCGGCACGCCGCGCTTGTAGGTGAGTTCGTACTTAGCGCCGTAAGTCCCGCAAACGCTGGAAACAATTTGTTCGATCCAAGCCGGCAGGTTTTCGTGGGTTTCGGGATGCAGCGATCGCACGGTTCCCAATAATTTTACTCGATCGGCAATCACGTTCGGCGCTCGTCCGCCGTTAATTTGCCCGATCGTCAAAACCAGTGGCCTCAAAGGATTTTGCGTGCGGCTAATTGCCTGCTGCAAAGTGGTAATTATCTGAGAAGCAATCCAAATTGCGTCGATCGCCTCGTGGGGGCGCGCACCGTGGCCGGATTCGCCCATCACAATCAATTCTAGGTCATCTGCCGCAGCCGTCAGTGCCCCGTGGCGGATACCGACGCAACCGCCGGGAATCGTCGGGAAAACGTGCACTCCGAGGATGCCGTCAACATCTTGCATCGCCCCGTCTTTAATCATCCATTGAGCACCTTGGGCAATCTCTTCTGCCGGCTGAAACAAGAAGCGGACGTGACCGGGCAATTTTTCCCCTAGCTGAGACAATATCATTGCTGCGCCCAAACCGACGGTGGTGTGGATGTCGTGGCCGCAGGCGTGCATCACTCCCTCGTTGCGAGAGGCAAATTCTAAGTTTGTGCGTTCTTGAATCGGCAAAGCGTCCATATCGGTGCGAATTGCCAGCCACCGGGACTCGCTGCTGTTGCCTTTGAGTTCGCCGAGCACTCCTGTTTTGCCGATTCCTTCGATGGCGTGAACTCCACTGGATGCGAGAACTCCGGCTACGTAGGCGGCGGTTTGATATTCTTGGCCGCTGAGTTCGGGGTGGGAGTGGATGTGGCGGCGTATTTCGATTAAGCGGGGTGCTAGGGTGGCGGCTAATTCTTGGATGCGGGGAAGCATGAATTTAGTTGGGGAGTGCGGTACAAGTTGTAGTCAACTAGGTTAACGCATATGTTTGGGGGTGAACAGGGTTATAAGGGGCTAAAGTGCGATCGGGCTTTTGGATGGCAATGCTATTTCGTTTGTGAATAAGATTTTTTTTCTAACCGCAGAGGGCGCAGAGGACGCAGAGAAAAGAGATAAAAGAGAGTGAGGCAAAAACCCGGAACAAAAGTCTATATTCTAGGTTCCAAGGCTGATTTTTAGTTGATAATATCATGTCCGGTCGAGCAACCGCGATTTTTGTAGGGGCGGGTTCACCAACAATACCTGTTAATAATTTACTATCTCAAAAACCCGCCCCGACCGGGATATTATGGTTGATCTATCGGACACGATCAAATTTCTGGTTGTGATATCATCAAAGAGTAATTTTAATAAAATTATTACCTATGATTAGCTTTGGAGTCTGGAATATAATTATTATAATTGCAGTTGCTTTGTTTCTCAAATTTAATTGGCGATTAGATACCGAAAAAACAGCATGGCAAGATTCTTTGTTTTTAAAACATCCTTCGATCCAAAGGTTGACTCAGTGTTGTCGTCAACCTATCGTTAACTTTATTTTGCAAGCAGTTATTGTATTAGTTCTCACCCGATTTCTCTGTTATAGCGGTTGGTTGGTTTACAATCTGACTACTCGGCCCGATCCGCCTTACTGGGATTTTAAGTGGTTTTATGTAGCGAGTAGATTAGCCCATCAGCATTTGAGTCCCTTTAATGTCGAGGTGTTTAACATCGGTTTCTGTAGCATCACTAAAGTGTGTGGGTTTATTCCATCTTTTGTTTATCCACCTAATATCATTCCTCCGCTGTGGTTTTTGGGCTATTTCCCCATGAAGACTGCATTCACCATCTGGACTTGGCTGCATCTTATTGCCACAGGTTTTGTTTTATGGGGAGCGAATATCTTGTTGGTGTCGCACTCACGAGCTTTTAGGACTATTTGTAGTATATCAGTTGCATTCCTCTACGGTTTTGTCTTCGATCTTCAAGTTGGCAATGTGGCAACTTTTATTGCGGTTCTGCTGTTATGGATGTTGATTTATGCTAGAAACGATCGGGATGTAATTGCAGGAATTTTCTTAGGAATTGCCCTTTTTAAACCAACTTTAGTTATATTGTTTCTTCCTTATTTTTTAATCAAAAGACGGTTTAAGCTAGTTTTTATATCTATAGTGACGGTAACTTTTTTGGCAGTTATAGGTCTAGCTGTAACGGGCAATTCTTTAACAGGATTTATACAGGATGCGACTCGTGGATTTCCACTCTGGCTCAACGATCCATCGAATAATGCTTATATTTCTATGAGTCGCCTTGATTTAAGGGTTATGGGGCCGAGATTTTTCCCCGATAGTCCCTTCGTGGCGAAGCTATTTTCTGACTTGATTATTTTGGTGCTAGTTGGTTTAGTGAGTTGGTATTTTTACAAAAAACAATCTCGCAATGCTTGGTCAAAAAAAGTTGACTTATCTGAAATGGTGCTAATTTCTACTTTGAGTATTGCTATCAACTATTCTCAGCCCACCAGTTCTGTGATGTTAGCACCGGCGGTGGTTTTTTTGCTGAATGATTTATGCTTTCAGATTAAAAATTGTGCCTTCTCTAGGCAAAGAATGTCGGTTTGGTTATTGGGCGTTGGCTGTGTCATGGTGCAAACCGCTGTGATTCATGGCGGGCTGTTGGTGTTTCTAGGAAAGCGGTGGAACTGGAAGGGGGGGGAATTGCCTTATTTGTTTAAAGTAACTATTTTTTCACTACCGAGTTATGCGATTTTAGGCCTTACGTTAAGTGTTTTAGTCTTAGCAATTACCTCTATTGGTCAAAAACAGGTTGCTGAATTTGACCAACCGAGCTGAAGCAGGAAATAGACATTTCTCTCTTCTCTTCCTCTGTGCTCTCTGCGTCCTCTGCGGTTAAATCCTTCCGAAACAACCTTAAATGATATTACTCGTCGCTGTCGATTTTCTGTTGCTGCGATCGATCGTCGCTTTGAATTCTCCCCTCAGATTTAGCCTCATCGACTGCTTCTTGAATTAATGTCAATACCATATTCGAGACCGGCCGATGATGCGATTTGGCTAACCGCTCTAGGTCTGCTTTAAGTTCTTCTGGAAGATATACAACTATTCTGGGGAGTTTTGCGGGCAAGGCTGTTATGTGTGCTTTTACTGCCCTATTGTACCTTTTTTTGACCTCTACAGTATCAATTTCACCCTCAAGGGTTGACTCGGAGTGCATACCGTGATACTTTAGAGTTAACACAAAACCAAACCCCCACCGCTCAGACTCACGATCGTTCGGTGGGGGCTTGAACTCCCATATTTAGGAGAAACTGTATGATATCACAGCCAAAATCAGTTCCTGAACTGCTCCGGGAAGAAATTCCTGATGTACCTCAAGGTAAGCAACCGATTCGTTTGCTGTTGTGTGGCGTTCCCAAAGCGGTAGACAGCATCGTTAATCTGTTGCACGTTTTAGGTTTTGCAGAAGTTGGGGAATGGAGCCCGCCTCTACCATCGCCGATAGCGGGTGAGGTAATTCGGATTTTAACCCGTTACTGGAAAGAGTAATTGTTGAGGGCGATCGCACTTTTTTTGTTGTGAAGTGCGATCGTCCATTAACTCACTTCCAAAAGTTGGCTCAAAAACTCAATAAAATTTGCCAAAGCAGGAACCTGCTGCTGTGTCTGTTCGCTGACCCAATTATTATCAGCAATACTTGTTGTATTAGTCTTTCCAGGTTTGAGAACACTTACAACAGTAGCAACTAAAGCTTTTTCTCGATCGAAATTTTTCCAGTTTAAAGATTTCCTCTCTTTTTGAGAAAATTCATCTTGATCGGAAAACTCATCTAGATAAGAATCTAGATAAGAATTAGCTCTCTTCATGTACGCGGGATAAGCTATCTCTCCGCAACTGCACAGCAAAGTATCAAGCACACCTTGTGAAGCATTATCTGGCAACACATAAATTCCTGTTCTGGGGATATTGATGTCGTCTACAACACCTGCTTGGTTGGGAAAATTAGGAAAGTATTTTCGGAAGCAATTACTATATTTTACAACAACTTGAGCGGGAGTTGATTTATCGCAATCGGCAACTATCCCGAATGCTGCCAAATTTGTTTGATACTCAGAATTTGCGAATAAAATGTCATCCAAATTGGTCACAAGATTGCTTCCTTCACCTGCATAAATTGCGACTGAGATAGTATCATTAAACAGAATAGAAGGCATATCAAGACGTTTGTACAAATTTCCTTTTTTAGGATAAACAGGAATAAATTTGCGCCAGAAGGGGTCTAAATCGGACTTTAATCCTTTCAACTCTTCTCGAAAATCTTTAAAACCCAAAAGCTTGAGAACCTTGCCTGTAAATGCCTGGTCGTGAGGTCCTTCTACTCCAATAATGGCGTATTTCACACGCGCACCTCCTGACCCAAATCCTCCCGCAATCTTTGCAATCTTTCCCGTTCAAGTCTGATTGCTTTAGTTTGTGACTCCTTTTTTTCCAAACGATAAAGAACTAAATCTGTCTCGGAATCGCTAGCCTCCAACATCGCATCAATTGCTTCTAAACTGTGGGTAGTTGCAAATAATTGCACGTCCAATCGCTGACACCAATCCACAATCCAAGCAAAGGAACTGCCAAGTGCGACCGTATGAATTGCTGTTTCTATCTCGTCAATTAATAAAACGCCACCCTCCACTTTTACCAGTGTTAAAGCAATGAACAGCAAACGCCGCACTCCATCACCAAAAGCACTAAGCGGCGAAATACCTACACGTTTGTGATCGATGTAGAGGCTGGGACGTTTGCCAGTTTGCGACAAAATTACTAAATCAGTAATTTCTGAATCCATCTGTTGCAGTAATTTTATTACTTCGGGCTTAATACCCAACAAAATAACTTCTGACAGTAAGCTAATTTGTAACTGTTCTATTCGGTGAGAAAACGGTGTTACTGTATCAATTGGTAGTACCGCCGTCGAGCGGTTTTTTCTGTTAACAAAACGCTGATTTTCCCAAATCTCAAATTTTACTGATAATTCTTCTGGGTCAGAAATTGTTGCTACTTTGAGTTCTAACTCAGCACCTCGCAGAATATTGTCAAATTCTATTTCGTCAATTTCTAGTTGAGATTCTGAGCTATTTTCTGCCTCGCCTAACTGCGAAACTCCTTCAAACTCTCGGTAAATTGCTCTCAATTCTGTTACAGGAAAATCGCCATTACTTGAAACATAAGTTTCTCCTTCGTAGACATGGACATGAGAGACTTCACTGTTTTGAGGAAACAGCCATCTAAGAGCATCTAGCTGGGGTTTACGGGAAGATTTAATCTCTCTTCGCCACGATGTGTTCAGCCATTCCAGCGGATCTAAGGGGCGACAATAGGTTGATATCGCCTCTAAAACGCTGGTTTTACCTGAGTTATTCCCACCAACCAATATGTTGATTTGGCCCAAGTCCTGCAAGTTCAAATCTCGCAGGCCTCGGAACCTATGAATGGTTAAATTGTCAAGGTGTTTCATAATTATAACTTGGGCGTATAAGTCGATCGCACTTGCAACTTCTTCAACTGCTTCTCATCCACATCAGCCGGCGCATTCGTCAGCAAACAACCCGCCTGCTGCGTCTTCGGAAACGCAAGGACATCTATGATAATTATAGTGTTTTTAGTCTAAAGACGTGCCATGTAATTATGGCATTAACTAAATCTCTCAATAAACATATCGGGAGTAACAATTTCGACTCCTTGAAAAGGAGTTAATACCAATAAATCCAAATCACCCGTAACAATTACATTGGCATTACCACTAACAGCCAACTCTAAAAATCTATTATCTTTTTCATCTCGACAAACAGTGATTTTTTCTGTAAGAGAAACTAATTGGGATGAACTGATAAATTTTAGTAAAAATAACTGCCGATCTTCCAAAGAAAGATACTTGTTAAACTTTTTACGATTCAAAACTTGCTCTAATTCATTTAAAGTCGTTTCAGAATATAAAATTATTCCTTGTGTTTCTGCCAACTCAATCGCCCGAAATGGGACTGAGGTTTTAAACAGTAAAGCACTGATTAAAACATTCGTATCAATGACAAATCTATTCGTCATTATTATCTGCTAAAATGTCTTGTAAAATTTCAGGCGTTAAGCCTCGCTGCATAGCCCGATCGGAAATTTCTGCCATCACCTCCGTTAATGTTTTATTGTGTAAATTTTGTCTAAAAAACAATTGAATAATCGAACTTAACTCTTGCTGAGTCTTAGGACTAGCTTCTTCAAAAGCTGTCTTAATATTTTCATCAACTTGAATCATAATTATTGCCATAGCCGTTAAAAAAAGTGTTAATACGAAAACTTTTTTTTGTTCTAACTCTATTTTATCACACATCTTGCACCATTCTCAAGAACAGGCTTTTCGGCCTGTTCCACAACAGATGAATTTTATTGTGCGGTGGGCACGCGAACCCGCCCTGAAAGGATTATTGAGAATGGTCAAGGTATTTTACATACTTATGACTTGGGTGTATAAGTCGATCGCACTTGCAACTCCTTCAACTGCTTCTCATCCACCCCAGCCGGCGCATTCGTCAGCAAACAACCAGCCTGCTGCGTCTTCGGAAACGCAATCACATCGCGAATCGATTCCTCACCAGCCAACAGCATCACCAACCGATCCAAACCGTAAGCAATGCCTCCGTGGGGCGGAGTTCCATACTCAAACGCATCCAACAAAAAGCCAAACTTATTGTAAGCTTCCTCAGTCGATAAGCCGATCGCCTCAAACACCTTTTCCTGAACTTCCCGCTGATAAATCCGCAGAGAACCGCCGCCGATTTCTGTACCGTTTAACACCAAATCGTAAGCTTGAGCTCTCGCAGTTTTCAAATCATTAATATCATCAGGATGCGGCGCAGTAAACGGGTGGTGCAATGCTTCCAAACGCTTCTCATCAGCGTTCCATTCAAACATCGGGAAATCTGTCACCCACAGCAGATTCATCTTGTCTTTGTCAATCAATCCCAATTCGTTACCGACAAACAAACGCAATCTATCCAAAGTCTTATTGACAGTTGTCACATCAGCCGCTGCGAATAACAACAAATGACCTGGTTGCGCGCCCGTGCGATCGAGCAATTCCTGTTTTTGCGCTTCCGTCAAATTATCCTTAATTGCGCCGATCGTATCAATTTCGCCATTATCCCGCACGCGGATGTAAGCCAATCCCTTCGCACCGGCTTCGGTGGCTTCCTTAAACAAATCGCCGCCCGGTTTAATCCGCACGTTAGAAATCGCATCATTCCCGCCCGGAATCGGCAAAACTTTCACAATTCCGCCCGCAGCAACCGCCCCGGAAAATACTTTAAATCCCGAATCTTTCATCAAATCGGAAACATCGACTAATTCCATACCGAAGCGAGTATCCGGTTTGTCGCTACCATAGCGATCCATTGCTTCAGCGTAAGTCAAGCGCGGAAAAGGACGAGGCAATTCTACGCCTTTGACACTTTGGAAAATCTGGGATACTAAACCTTCGTTTAATTCGATAACTTCTTCTAAAGACATGAAACTCATTTCCATGTCTAATTGTGTGAATTCCGGCTGTCTGTCGGCGCGCAAATCTTCATCGCGGAAACAGCGCGCAATTTGATAATATCTGTCCAAACCCGAAACCATTAACAATTGTTTGAACAACTGCGGCGACTGCGGCAAAGCGTACCACTCGCCCAAATTGACGCGGCTGGGAACTAAATAATCTCTCGCACCTTCAGGAGTCGATCGCGTTAAAATCGGTGTTTCAACTTCAATAAAACCTCCCACATCTTCCAGGTGGCGGCGCATAGCTTTGACTACTTGGTGGCGAAGCTGCAAATTGCGACTCATGCGATCGCGCCGCAAGTCCAAATACCGATATTTCAGCCGCAAATCTTCCCGCACACTTTCATTTTCCGCCGTCGCCACCTGAAACGGTAACTGTTTGCGAACCGCATTCAACAACTCAATTTCGTCAGCATAAATTTCCACCTCACCCGTAGGCAATTTCGGGTTTAGGGAATCTTGGGGGCGGTTGGTGACTCGCCCAGTAATTTTAACCACGTATTCGCTGCGTAAAGCCTCAGCCCCGTGATAGGAATCGGGGGTGCGTTCAGGATCGCTGACAATTTGCACAATACCCGATCGATCGCGCACATCCAGAAAAATCACCCCGCCATGATCGCGGCGGCGATCCACCCAGCCGTAAAGGGTGACAGTCTCTCCGATGTGTTCGCTTCGCAGTTCGCCGCAGTAGTAACTTCTCATAATTGGGGGTTAGGGACTAAAAATAAAGCTTTTTGATTATAGCGCTTAGTGTCAAAACCTTTTGTGAACAGGCAAGATGCCTGTTCCACAAGAAAATTCAATCTTTGTGGCACAGGCATCTTGCCTGTGCTTTAAATGTCAACAGCCAAGATGTCTGTGCCACAATAAAATTCAATCTTTGTGGAACAGGCATCTTGCCTGTGCTTTAAATATGAACAGGCAAGATGCCTGTTCCACAAGAAAATTCAATCTTTGTGGCACAGGCATCTTGCCTGTGCTTTAAATATCAACAGCCAAGATGTCTGTTCCACAAGAAAATTCAATCTTTGTGGAACAGGCATCTTGCCTGTGCTTTAAATATCAACAGCCAAGATGTCTGTTCCACAAGAAAATTCAATCTTTGTGGAACAGGCATCTTGCCTGTGCTTTAAATATCAACAGCCAAGATGTCTGTTCCACAAGAAAATTCAATCTTTGTGGAACAGGCATCTTGCCTGTGCTTTAAATATCAACAGCCAAGATGCCTGTTCCACAAGAAAATTCAATCTTTGTGG